>NZ_JASCPP010000170.1:0-9028 GCF_029959745.1 Pseudomonas sp. PS01298
GGCTGGCCTGCGATGGCATCAACCCGGAGCGCCTGCCCCCCGGGTGCCCACATCGCAGGCCAGCCAGCGCCCACATTTCCAATCCCGCGTCAGTTGCGGGATTTGCGGTAATCAATCACATACGGCACTTTTTTCTCGAAGGTCTTCTCCAGCTCATCGCGGTCCAGCGTGGTCATGCCGCCCAGTTGATGGGCGGTAAAACCGCTGTCGCCAACCTGTGAGCCCGGCGCGAGGCTGACCATGCGCTGGGCGACGGCTTCAATGGCGTCCTTGTAGCCGCTTTTCTTGTCCAGGTTGTACTGGCTCAGGTCGACCTGCGTGCGCAGCCAGTTGCCCCAGTAGAACTCCAGAAATTCCGGCGCTACCGCACCCTCCTCCGGCTTGCCATAGGCGGCCTTGCGCGTGAAGTACACGAGGCTGCGGAACATGTCGTCCTGCAGGTTCTTGAAGCCCAGGTGGGCCGGCAATTGAGTCGGCGGCAGGGTCTGGCCCTGGTTGTCCTTGAGCCAGACCTTGCGCGCCGCCTGCATGCGCTGCCAGAACGTGGCGAGGTCGGGGCTGTCGCTGAAGTCGTCGGTGACCTTGACCCACATGTTCAACCGGGGACCGCCGCCGGGGACTTCCCACAAGGTGGTGAAACTGTGGTGGCCGTCGGTCAGGTACAGCTGGCCCGCGGGGCCGACCACCACGGTTTTCATGTCTTCAGGATGGGTGCCCACCGGGTCCTTGCAGGTGAAGCTGTCGGGCCGCTGCAGGTCGGCCTTTTTCGGCACGTTGTCGGCTTCGCCCTGGCCGTTGGTTTCGCAGTACTCATCGAAGACCTTCTTCGGCTTGTCGGCAAACAGCCCCAGGCTGTAGTAAATCTGGTCGAACCCCACCACCGCCTGGGTCGGGTGCAGCTGTTGGAGGCTGACCTCGATCACCTGGCCGGGCTTGGGGGTGGAAAACGCCTGGGCTTGAGCCGCCAGCACGCAAAGCAGCAGTGCAACTGTCCATGTAGGTAAACGCATAGGCTTCAGATCCTTATGAAAGTGAGTGAACCGATACTACAAACGTTCGTCGCGGCCAGGCTGTACGGTTGCTGAAAAAGCCAGCGGTCTTTTACAGCGCGAGCGGCTAGAATCAACCCTATCCGTGACCCACCAAATAGCCAGGAGCCATGATGAGCTCGACCAACCCGCCCTCCCACACCGCCAAGCTGGACCGCATCCTGGCCGATGCCCAGCGTGACCGGGAAATGGGCTACCGCGACAAAGCCTTGAAGATGTACCCCCACGTGTGCGGCCGCTGCGCCCGTGAGTTCTCCGGCAAACGCTTGAGCGAGCTCACCGTACACCACCGAAATCACAATCATGATGACAACCCCCAGGACGGTTCCAACTGGGAGTTGCTGTGCCTGTACTGCCACGACAACGAACACTCGCGCTACACCGACCAGCAGTACTTCGGCGAAGGCTCCACCAGCAGCCCGACGATTGCCAAGGCCACGCACAACCCGTTTGCGGCGTTGGCGGGGCTGATGAAGAAAGACGACTGAATTACGCAGCTGCAAGTTTCAAGCAGCGAGCTACAAGAAAAAGCCATGCCGCTTTTACTTGCAGCTCGTAGCTTGCCGCTATACTGCTGCCTTTTTAAGGCACTCCCGTGGGCAATAAACGCTACAGCTGCATCGGTCTGTATAACCCCAAATCCCCCGAAAACGTTGGTTCGGTGATGCGTGCCGCCGGCTGCTACGGCGTGGCCTCGGTGTTCTACACCGGCGTGCGCTACGAGCGCGCCCGGGACTTCATCACCGACACCAAGAAAGTCCACCACGACATTCCGCTGATCGGCATCGACGACCTGAAGAAGATCCTCCCCCTGGGCTGCATCCCGGTCGCGGTGGAGTTGGTGGAAGGCGCCCGCCCGCTGCCCGAATACACGCACCCTGACCGCGCGCTGTATATCTTCGGCCCCGAAGATGGCTCGCTGGATAAAGAGATCCGCGACTGGTGCGAAGACGTCGTGTACATCCCGACCACCGGCTGCATGAACCTTGCCGCGACCGTCAACGTGGTGCTCTACGACCGCCTGGCCAAGGGCAACAACACCCGTTCGGGCCCCAAGTACTGATTTATCGGGAACATCCGGCGCCTGCCCGCAGTCAGCTGCATATCACTAGCCCTCGTTGGAGACAGATCATGAGCGACAGCAAAACCTTGCGCCCTATCATCGAACACACGCCGTTCCAGACCCAGCCCACCCAGAACGTGCACGGCTGGGAACGCATCGGCTCGGTGGCCGGTGGCGTGATGATGGTCGGCAAAGGCCTGCGCCGCGGCGGGATTTTCGGCTTGATCCAGGTGGCGATTGGCGGCGTGGCGCTGGTGCGCGGCGTCACCGGGCACAGCTCGCTCAAGGACAAGCTGGAACAGGGCCGTCAGGAAATGAACAGCGTGCGTACAAAGATCGAACGCGCCGGTGAAGAGCTGAAAAACCTGAAGACCAAGGCCGAAGTGGCGGCTGAAAAAGCGGTAAAAACCACCGGCTAGCCTTACCTGTAGGAGCCCGGCTTGCCGGGCTCCTACAGGAAGCTGCAGTCTGTTCGGCGGATTCAGCGCAGCAACTTGCTGTCCAGCACCACCGACGTCTCGCCGATGATGCTCTCGGCCAGTTGCACAAACTCCGCAGTGGTAATGCTGTTGGCCCGCATCACCGCCTGGGCGAGATCATCCAGGGAGCGCTTGTTGTGGGTTTTCACGCGGATCTCGCGATCCAGCTCCTGCAACACCACCACCGCCCGTGAGACCGTCGCCCCGCTGACGTGCTCGCCGCGCAGGCTGGTCACGTCCTTGCCCTCCTTGACCAACCTCGCCTGGATTGCCTGATACCGCTCATCGGTAATGCCGCCGGCACGGCGCAGCAGCTCGATAGCGTAGTACTCGCCCAGGCCCTCGCTGATCCAGTCACTGGTGTCGTGATCGTTGAAACGGCCAATCGCCTGCACTACTTCACGGAGTAGCGGGCTGCTGCCATTTTCACTGACCAGCGGCGTACGGCTGTTGAGGTAGATCGAGTCGCGCGCGGCAAACGCGCCACGGCGCATCGGGTCGCTGGCGCCTACCACCAGCAGCTTGGCCGGATGGCGCGGGAACGCCGCTTCCACCTGGGGCCAGACGAACGTCAGCAACGTCAGCACATCCATGCGACGCATGGCCTGGCCCTTGGGCGACGCGACGGTGACTTCGCTCTCGCCCAGGCGCACGCGGCGGCTGCCGAGGGTGCCGGCGAGCATCCAGCCGGTCGGCCGGTCGAACAGGCGCGAAACATTGTCGATACGAAATTTGTTCTTGCCGATCCGCGGCCAGGCGGTTTCGATACTTTTCCAGCCTGCCGGCAGTTCGAACACCAGGCGCGCGACCAACTCCACCCCGTCCTGCTGGTCGAGGCGCGCGGGCGGCACCAGGTCTTCGCCGCGAAACAGCGCCCAACTCGGCGTCATCCGCGCCTCATAAATGCCCGGCTTGCGCGCGTGGGTGAGGCGAACGCGGTAGGTCAGGCTGGCCTTGTTGGCGCCGGGTTGCCACCGGCCGCGGTGCTCGGTGACGCTCCATTGGCCATCAGCCTTGAAGTCGCTGTAGTCACCGTCATGGCCAAGGTCGAAATCCAGGCTGCGCACCGCCGAGCCCTGGGACAGGCTCACCCGCACCTCGGCCTGATCGCTCTGGGGCAACAACTTGACGTGATAATCCAGGTCGACCTTCTTCGCGCACCACGCAGGCATGCTCAACGCCAGTAACACCAGGCTTGCCGCCAGCTGGGTTCCCGCCCTCATACACACTCCTCGTTCAGCCCGCGCGGAAAATCAGGTAATCCTCCCAGTCATCCTCGGGCACGCTGCCTTCGCTGAGCATGCGACCGGACTGGGAAATGCGTTCATGGTGCACGGCGTCGCGGTCGCCGCAGACCAGGTGGTGCCACAGCGGCAGGTCCTTGCGCTCGCTGACCAGGCGATAGCCGCAGGTGGGCGGCAGCCATTTGAACTGGTCGGCCTGGCCCGGGGTGAGCTGGATGCAGTCGGGCACCGAGGCGCGGCGGTTGGGGTAGTCGGTGCACTGGCAGGTCTTCAGGTCGAGCAGTTTGCAGGCGATACGCGTGTAATAGACGCTGTTGTCGTCCTCATCCTCAAGCTTTTGCAGGCAGCACAGGCCACAGCCGTCGCACAACGACTCCCACTCCTCCTGGTCGAGGTGTTCAAGGGTTTTGCGTATCCAGAAAGGTTCGACTTTGGCGGCCATGGCTCTGCATCAGTATCGGTAGGTGAAAAGGCCGCCAGTCTAGTGCCCAAGGCCCTTGGGGCCAAGCGCTGGCGACTGTCGGTACGACAAGACTTGTCAGCGAACCTTCGTCGCAGTAGCTTTGTGAGCCGCGAAGGCCCTGCGTCGGCCGCCATAAATGCTTCGCCGCATTGCCCACGACGCCCCATGGAGCCTTGAAAAAACCCTCGCCGAGCTCATCGGTGCCCCGTTTTTTTGAACTGCGCTTGCCTATCTCACCGTAGCCCATCGTCGTCATCAGGAACTGTTCATGAGCACAAATCCACGCGTTGCCGATTACCCGATCCACACCCAGTTCACCGAGCGCTGGTCGCCACGCGCCTTTACCGGTGAAAGCATTCCCCAGGAAACCCTGCTGAGCTTCTTTGAAGCCGCACGCTGGGCGCCGTCGGCCTACAACTCGCAGCCATGGCGCTTTCTCTACGCGCGCCGCGACACGCCGGACTGGGAACGTTTCCTGGGCTTGCTGAATGAATTCAACCGTGGGTGGGCGCAGCATGCCTCGGCCCTGGTGATCATCGCCTCGAAAACCGACTTCACCGCCCCTGGCGCCACGGAAGAAACCCCGGCGCTGTGGCACACCTTCGACACCGGCTCGGCCTGGGGCCACCTGGCGCTGCAAGCCAGCCTCAGCGGCTGGCACACCCACGGCATGGCCGGCTTCGACCAGGAGCTGACCCGCAAGGAGCTGAAGATTCCAGAAGGGTATGCGCTGCACGCGGCCGTGGCCGTCGGCAAGCTGGGTGACAAGTCGACCTTGCCCGAGTACCTGCAAGGCCGCGAAGCACCGAGCCCGCGCAAGCCGCTGAGCGAGCTGGTGTCAGAGGGTGATTTCAGCCTTTGAGCCGTGTCACCCTGGCGTTGCCGAACGCCAGGGTGAGCCGATCAAGACGCGGGGGCGATCAGCTCATTGAACGCCGCCCGCAGTTCAGCGACTTGCCGGTCATACACGCGCTTGACCACCGGCACCATGAACTCCCCAGGCATGCCATTCAAGTCCACCGGATACAGCTTGTTTGGCCGCCAAGGCGGCATCGGTCGGAGCCGGTGTTCCCCGGCTGGAAAACGCCAAGGCTGGCGTATTGAAAGAGGAAGGGGTGAGCGTGGTCATGGGCGAACCTGTCCTTAGTCATATGGATATCCTTAAAGGGCGCGACCTTGCGCCCTTTGCGGTCACTGGGTGGGAGTGCCCGCGAAGAAGGTTCCATCTTGACTGTCAGGTTGTGTGTCGCCGTCAGTAACCGCGCTCGAAATCCACTTCTCCGCGCAGGGCTTGCTTGGCCTGAAACGCGCGCACGTTCTGCACAAACAACTCGACCATCATCGACGGCGAGGTCGGTGCGGAACTGTGCCCGGTCAGCAACAGGCCCCACGCCGTCCAGAACGGATGGCGCTGCGGCAGCGGTTCCTGGCGGCACACGTCGATCACCGCGCCGGCCAGGTGGCCTTCCTTCAAGGCCTCGACCAGGTCGGCATCGACCACGGCCACGCCGCGCCCGACGTTGATAAACAGCCCGGTCGGCTTGAATTGCTTGAACAGCGCCGCGTCATACAGGTCGTGGGTGTTCGGCGTGTTGGGCAGCAGGTTGATCACATAATCCGCCTCGCCCACCAGCCGGCCGAGCTGATCGAGCCCGGCCACTTCGATAAACGGCGCCTGTTCCCGCGCGGTGCTGGCGATGCCGTACACCTTGACGCCAAACGGCACGAGAAACTCCGCCACGCTCTGTCCGATATCGCCGGTACCGACGATCAGCGCCGTACGCCCCGCCAGGCTCTGGCCCATGCGGTTGTCCCATTTGCGCTCGACCTGGCTGACCAGCCGCGCGAGTACTTCGCGCTCGTGGCCGAGCATGTAGGTGAGGACGAACTCAGCCATGACCTGGCCAAAGATGCCGACCGCACGGGTCAGGCGATAATCGCGTGGCAAGCCGTCGGCCAGCAGCGGCGTGATGCCCGCCCAGGTCGATTGCAGCCATTGCGGTTGATGGCCCTGGCGCAACAACGTCGCCAGCAGGTCAGGTTGGCCAAGCCATACCGGGCAATCGGCGGCCAGGCGCGACAGTTCGGCCGAGTCGCCGCTGGTCAGCACCTCAAGGTCCGGTGCCGCTTCGCCCAGCAACCGGGCGTACAGAGGGTGATCCTGTTCAGCAATCAGAACACGCATGCTTCAAACCTTTCAAAAACAGTGCAGACGGCCGCCCGCATCCCTTGCGGCCAGCGCCCGATAATACGATTCCATGGATGAATGTGCCCTGAACAGGGCACCCACCGATCACACCGGGTCGTTGCGTCGCAGCAGCTCTTCGGGCAAGTGCTCGATGTACTCGTCCTCGGCCGGCGGCATTTGCAGGTGGTAGCCCTGCTTTTCGAGGTTTTCCAGCACCACGGTGATGTCTTCGCGCGACAGCTTGCGCTCCGGCGTCAGTACCATGTCAAACGCGTGATGGGCCTTGCCGAAGGCTTCCATCAACGGTTCCGGCACGCGCTCCAGGGCATCGCTTTTCAGCACATAGAGATACATTTCGTTGCGTTTCAAGCTGCGATAGATGGAGCAGATACGTTTCAAGGCTGTTCTCCGGCAGTGGCCAGGCTGTCGAGCAGCGCCTGGCCCATCAACTCGCGGCGCCAGCCACGCAGCGAGTCTGGCAATTGGTAAGGCCCATCGGGATAGCCACTTTTGACCAGGGCTTCGAGGGTTTTCTTGCGCAGCATCAGCTCGGGCGCCATGTCGAGGCGCTCGGCGAAGGTCTGGCCAAGGGCACGCAGTTGCTTGATCAGCGCCGCGGCGTCCACCGGCAGCGGTTCAGCAACGGCCGGTGGCCATTGGTCCATGGGCACGCTGCCGGCACGCTTGATCAGGTCCAGCAGGAACTGGCCGTCCTGTCGCACGGTACGCGGGTGCATGTCTTCGATCTTGCCCAGCGCGGCGAGGTTATCCGGCTGGGATTTGGCCAGGGGCCACAGCGAGTGTTCGCGAATGATGCGGTTGCGCGGCAAGTCACGCGCACGCGCCTGCTGTTCGCGCCAGGCGCACAGCTCACGCAAGACGGCGAGCTGGGCACGCGAGAGTTTCCACGCCAGCTTGGCGTCGCGGTACACCTCGTACGGGTCGACTTCGCGGCGCAGGTTGGCGACCAGCTCGGCGCCGTCCTCCAGGACCCAGGCGTACTTGTCGTCGGAAAGCTGCGGGCGCAGGCGTGTGTAGACTTCGGCCAGGTGCACCGCGTCTTCGGCGGCGTAGCTGATTTGCGTCTCCGACAATGGCCGCTGTAGCCAGTCGGAGCGGGTCTCGCCCTTGGGCAGCTCGATATCGAGCACGGCCTGCACCAGGCGCGAATAGCCCATGGAGAAACCAAGGTTCAGGTAGGCCGCCGCCAATTGGGTGTCGAACAACGGCACCGGCAGGCTGCCAGTCAGGCGCAGCAGCACTTCGAGGTCTTCGCTGCAGGCATGCACCACCTTGATCACCGCTGGGTTTTCCAGCAAGGCGGCCAAAGGTTGCCAGTTGTCGATGGTCAGGGGGTCGATCAGGTAAGCGCGAACGCCATCACCGATCTGGATCAGCCCGGCAATGGGATAAAAGGTGTCGACCCGCATGAATTCGGTGTCGAGGGCGACGAATGGCAACTGCTGCCATTCGGCGCAATGCTGGCCGAGGCTATCGTTGTCGCAGATCCAGTGAATATCGATGGCCACACGGCTCTCCCTTGAAGAATGGCGCGCAGTATATATCGCGAAAGGGACTTGCGAGCATTCGCAGTGCACAGGCGTCCATGAAAACTCAGACAAGAGATGAAGAATAGTCCGACAGGCGGGACTTATCCTCTCTTACGCAGAACGTAGACCCGCCACAGGTGGGAGCCGGGGATGAATTCCTGGTGATGCAGGATTTTGAAGCCGGCTTGGCGAAACTCCTCTTCCACCGGGGTGCGCGACGGCACCGACACAATCACCGTGTCACGGCTGACCCGGTGAAACTCGCGCAACAACGCCAGGCGCCCTTCACTGCTGGGCACATGACGAAATAATTCCAGGCAAAAAATGCAATCCACCGCGTTGGCCGACAAGCCGACGGAAAACGCCGAGCCCTGAAACGTCTTGACCCGCTTGAGCAACGACGCCGGGTGGTGGGTGCGGGCGTGGTCGAGCATGGCCTGGGAGTTGTCCGACGCCAGGATCACCCGGTTGACGTGCTCCGCCAATACCGGCCAGAATCGCCCCGAGCCGCAGGCCAGGTCCAGCACCAGCCCCGGTTCGCCGGCGACTTTCAGCGCCTGGCGCACCAGCCACTCGTCGCGCCACGACGCCAGACGCCGCCGCAGCCCTGGCGGACGTGTATCGCCGCAGACCCTGGCGTGCTCACGGTCACAGCGCTCGGCGTATTCAATCTCGATGGAAGAAGGCGGTTGTGGCGACATCACAGGCTCATGTGAGTTAAACGGTGGTGAACGACCTTGATTCGCAGCTTAACCAGCGGAACGTGAAAAAAAAGTTGAAACGCGTGACGGGGGTGTTGCTGGGGAAGGATGTAGTGATCTCTGTGGCAAGTGAGCTTGTTGTGGTGAGCAGGCTTGTTATGGAGAGCAGGCTTGGTTGAGCAGGCTTATTGTGGCGAGCGGGCTTGCCCCGCGTTGGGCGGCGAAGCCGCCCCAAAACCAGTCAACCGGTTATGCCTGACACACTGCGGGGGCCTTAGGAAGGGGCGGCTT
>NZ_JASCPP010000171.1:0-8820 GCF_029959745.1 Pseudomonas sp. PS01298
GCGGTGCCCCAGTCACTCAATTAGTTGACTGACGCACCGCATTCGCGAGCAAGCCCGCTCCCACATTTTTGATTTATATTTTATTCAGTTAAATCAGTGGCTTATATTCGATTGATGAGGTTTAGCATTAGGGCCGATAAAGGTGTGCATGCCCAGCCCGATACAGCGACGACTCGCTGAAACTGTCACTCGCCAGCACCCGACCCACGACAATCAACGCGGTACGCCTGAAGCCCTTGGCGGCGACCTTTTCGGCAATGTCACTCAGCGTTCCCAACGCCCAATCCTGATCCGGCCAGGTCGCCCGGTGCACCACGGCAATCGGGCAATCGGCGCCATAGTGCGGCAGCAGTTGCGCGACGATTTTCTCCAGGTGATTGACCCCCAGGTGGATCGCCATGGTCGTGCCGTGTTGCGCCAGGCTGTCAAACGCTTCGCCGGCGGGCATGCTGGTTTTGTCGGCGTAGCGGGTCAGGATGACGCTCTGCGCAATGTCCGGCAGGGTCAATTCGGTCTCCAGCAGCGCTGCACACGCCGCCACCGCGGTCACGCCAGGGATGATCTGAAACGGAATGCCCAGCTCGCGCAA
Source organism: Pseudomonas sp. PS01298 (assembly GCF_029959745.1). Lineage (NCBI taxonomy): Bacteria > Pseudomonadati > Pseudomonadota > Gammaproteobacteria > Pseudomonadales > Pseudomonadaceae > Pseudomonas > Pseudomonas sp. PS01298. Next base: position 590 of record NZ_JASCPP010000171.1, read on the forward strand.
ATAGCGGATCTGCTCGCCGATCGCGCCATACAGGCTTGGGTCACCGGAGTGCACGCGTGCCACATCCAGGCCATTGGCGTGGGCGGCCTTGATCAGGTCGATGATCTGTTCCAGGTGCAGTTCGGCGCTGTTGACCACCTGCTGCGCCTGATGGCCTTCCAATACCGCCGCCGGCACCAGCGAGCCGGCATAGATAATCACCGGGCAACTGCGGATCAGCCGCTGGCCTTTGACAGTGATCAATTCCGGATCGCCAGGGCCTGCGCCGATAAAGTAGACGGTCATGGTATTTCCTGTTTAAAAGCGGGCGTGTATGAACATTGTTCATGTTCAGGGCAGGCAATTATCGGGGTTTCAGCCTGCGCAGGCCAATGCAAAAGTCGCCTGGGCGTTTTTTCGGCGGGTGATCAGCAGGCGGGCAGGGCCCCTGGCGAGGTGTTCGGCGAGGGCCAGGGCGGCGCTTTCGGCGACGCCATGACAGCCTGTGTGGGCGAACGCGACGGCTGATTTGTGGCTCAGCCGGTTTTCATACACCGCCAGTTGGTCGGCGCTGAAGCACTGCAGCGGCAGCTTAAGCAGGCGGGACAGGGCGACCAGGCCCGGTTCATCCTGCCTGCGGTCGATGCTTGCCAGCGCAGTGATGCGCTGGCGCTCGATCCCCCCTTCGGCGAGGGCGCTGTCCAGCAGGTCCAGCAGGGTGTGAACTTCACAGCCGCGCTGGCAGCCCAGGCCGACCACCAGGGTCATGCCGAGTATTGATCGTCGCGGTTGCGGCGAAACAGCCAGGCGCTGATCAGGCCCAGGGCCAGCCAGAACGCCACGTTGGTCAGCTGCGACGCGATCTTGAACTGCGCTTCCAGGGCTTCCGGGGCTAGCATCGAATGCACTTCCGGCTGAGGTGCGCCGATCACGTGTGGCACCGCCAGGATCGCCACGCCGAGGATTTTCAGCAGCCAGTTGCGACCGAACACGATCAGCGCAATGCCGGCTGCCGTCGAGGCCGCGGTGCCGATCCACCAGATCTGCCGTTGTGCGAGATCGGCAGCGGCGGTGCCTGGCAGCTCAGGCGGCAGGCCCAGGGTCGGTGCCAGTACGAAGGTCGCATAACCGGCCAGGCCCCACAGCAGGCCTTGGGCGGTGCGAGTAGGCGCGCGCAAGGTGTAGAGGCCGGCGAGCATCAGGGCAAAACCCACGGCAACGACCAGGTTGCCGCCGGTGGTGGAGAGCACGCGTTGCCAGCCGTCTTCCGGCTCCCAGGCCTCGGCGTCGTGGCTGTGGGCGGCGGCGCCGTCGGCATGTTGATGTGCCACTTCAGTAGTGGCCGGGGCGTTTTCGAACGTTTCCGCCTGCAAAATCAACGGAGCTACCCAGAAACTTTGCAGCAGGGTCAGCAGCAGGGCGGCCAGGAGGCCGGTGAAACCTGCGGTTTGCGCAATACGCTTGATCATGTCGGCAGGTCTCAGTGGCACGGGAACGCAGCGCTGTGGCGGGTATCGTGGGCAGCGTTGTGCACTGCTTCGATGTGCGAGAAACCGGCGAAATACACCAGGCACGCGCCGAGAATCGACGCGCCGATGGCGGCGGTCAGGCGTTGGCTCAGGGTGGCGGAGCTGCTGGCGGTGTGCGAGGTGCTGCTGATGATCGACATGGCGCGTCCCTTCTGGGTGTCAGGGTGAAACGAGCGCATGAAAACCCCGCGAGCCAGGCACGCAGGGTTCTGAACAGCGCCCGCCCACCGCGGGTTTGTTATCTGATTTTTTCGGGCCGGTCTCCGGGCTTGCGAGGGGGCTCCTGGGGGAGTCCTGAAAGCGTCGCCTTCCCATGCCCTTGGCACAGTGGATCTGACGCTTCGCTCGCTTACCGTTGCGGGGGCAGCACCGGACTCGTCATGTGATGACTCACCGGTTTCCCGTTTCACCCTGTGAAGGGCACCCGAAACAAGGTGTGTAGGAGAGCATGGGGGTGGGAGGGGAGTCAAATCGGTTGTGGGGGCATATCCGTTATTTGGGTAACGGCCGCCTATGGTTCCGCCCTTACGGCGGGTCACTTTTGAACAGCGCAAAAGTAACCAAAACGCTCTTGCCCCAACACTCGGCACCTCGCCTAGGCTCGGTGTGCCCTCACGCAGGCTTGAATCCGTGGGCCGCCGCAATGGGCCATCCTTGGCCCAGTGCGGCTAACCCGGCGTCCTGCCGGGTTACCCACGGATCCAAACCTGCGTTCGGCCAGCGTGTTTAATGGGGCGCCTCAGATCAAGATCAAAAGCGGCTCGCTTCGCATCGTAGGTACGCTTTTTGATCTCTGTAGGAGCCGGCTTGAACGGCGAAAAACGCGTGTGCGCCGCGTACATTCTGATGTTTCCGCGTCATCGTTAACGACCATCGCAGGCAAGCCAGCTCCCACACGTATCCGCTTTTGATCTAACCACTCAGGTCGGCTTTAAGGCCGCCGCGCTTTTGCTTTTGATCTTGATCTTGATCTAGGCGCCCCATCAAACACGCTGGCCGGAATTCGATATTGATTTGGGGGGTAAACCGGCAGGGATGCCGGTTTAGCCGCCCCGCGCCATGGATGGCGCGTGGCGGCGGCCCCCCAAATCAATGTCGGATTACGGGCACACCGAGCGTGAGCGAGGTGCCGAGTGTTGGGGCAAGAGCCCTTTTGGTTACTTTTGGGGCTCTTTTCCAAAAGTGACCCGCTGTAAGAGCGGAACCAATAGCCGCCATTACCGCAGAAACGGATATGTACACCAACCCAACCCCATCATTGACCATCCCCCCACCACTGCGTAGCCTTGCACCCTCGAGGTTCTTCAGCCCAGGCCGAAGCTAAGAAGGGAACGCGGTCCAATCCGCGGCTGCCCCCGCAACTGTAAAGGGTTTATCCGACTGCCACGCCACTGCCACCAGGCGGGAAGGCGCAGCCGGCGCCGGTCGCACGACCCGCAAGCCCCAAGCCAGGAGACCTGCCTCGCAACCGATTTTCCACTTCAACCGGGCGGGGTGATCCGGTGACGAAATCTGCCGCTGCGCGCCGCCGCAGGGCCTATCGTCCCGTATGCCCGCCCCAAAGGGCATCCGATGAAAACACTGGCCAAACTCCCCGTCACCATCGTTACCGGCTTTCTCGGTTCGGGCAAAACCACGCTGCTGCGCCATATGCTCGACAACGCCCAGGGCCGTCGCATTGCCGTGATCGTCAACGAATTCGGCGAGCTGGGCATCGACGGTGAAATCCTCAAGCAGTGCTCCATCGGGTGCACCGAGGAAGAAGCCAACGGCCGCGTGTATGAGTTGGCCAACGGCTGCCTGTGCTGCACCGTGCAGGAAGAGTTCTTCCCGGTGATGCGCGAACTGGTCGCCCGTCGCGGTGACCTCGACCATATCCTCATCGAAACCTCGGGCCTGGCCCTGCCAAAGCCGCTGGTGCAAGCCTTCCAGTGGCCGGAAATCCGCAGTGCCTGCACCGTCGACGCGGTGATTACCGTGGTCGACAGCCCGGCCGTGGCCGCCGGCACCTTCGCCGCCTTCCCGGATCAAGTCGACGCGCAGCGTAAACTCGACCCGAACCTGGATCACGAATCGCCATTGCACGAGCTGTTCGCCGACCAACTGGCCAGCGCCGACCTGGTGATCCTCAACAAATCCGACCTGATCAGCGCGGAAGACTTGGCCCGTGTGCGCCTGGAAGTCGCCGAAGAACTGCCGCCGGCGGTGAAGATCATCGAAGCCAGCAGCGGGCGCCTGCCGCTCGACGTGCTGATCGGCCTGGGCGCCGGCTCCGAAGAGCACATCGACGGTCGCCACAGCCACCACGATCATCACCACGAAGGTGAAGACGATCACGACCACGATGCGTTCGACTCGATCTCCATCGACCTGCCGCAAGCCGACGAAGCGCTGCTGCTCGACGCCCTGACCCAACTCGTGGTGCAACACGGCATCCTGCGCGTCAAAGGCTTCGCGGCGATCCCGAACAAGCCGATGCGCCTGCTGATCCAGGGCGTGGGCACGCGGTTCGACAAGCACTTCGACCGCGCCTGGGCGGCCGATGAAGCGCGCATCACGCGCCTGGTACTGATCGGCCAGGAGCTGGATGCGGCTGGCCTCGAAGCGCAATTGCGCGCTGCCCTCAGCGTTTAACCCATGCACCTGCTCAGGACCCAGCCCGGTGGTTTCGTCTCGGACGACAATATTGCCGACCTTGGACAAACGCCCGCCGAACTGGTGATCCTGTGCAGCGGCGACTCCAGCCTGGCGCTGCTCGCCGAAGCCGCCCAGCAGTTGCCCGAGGATTACCCCAGCTTTCGCCTCGCCAACCCGATGCAGGTGCAGAACCATGCCTCGGTCGACCTGTACGTCGACGAGGTGCTGCGCCATGCCAAGGTCATCCTGATTTCGCTGCACGGCGGCATCGGCTATTGGCGCTACGGTATCGAGCGCCTGGTGGAGTTGGCCGAGCGCGGCGTGCAACTGATCCTGGTGCCGGGGGATGATCGCCCCGACCCGGAACTCAGCGGGCTGAGTACCGTTGGGGCGGCGGAACGCGACCGCCTGTGGCACTTCCTGCGCCAGGGCGGCCTGGGCAACGCGCTGGATTTCTACGGTTGCCTGGCGAGCAGTTACCTGGGCCGCAGCTACGCCTGGAACGAGCCGCAAACCCTGCCGCGCACGGCGATTTATCACCCGCACACAGCCAACCCGCGCCTGAATGACTGGCAGGCGGATTGGCGCGCGGAGTGGCCGGTGGCGGCGGTGCTGTTCTACCGCTCGCACCTGCAGGCGGCCAATACCGGTTTTATCGATGTGTTCTGCCAGCGCTTGCAGGCGGCGGGTCTCAACCCGTTGCCGATGGCGGTGGCCAGTTTGAAAGAGCCCGGCTGCCTGACGGTGGTCGAGGACCTGCTGGACGAGGTCGGCGCGGCGGTGATCCTGAACACCACCGGCTTCGCCCAGTCCAGCCCGGAAGCCCCGCACCTGCGGCCGTTTCGCCGCAATATCCCGGTGATCCAGGCGATCTGCGCCCAGGACAACCAGCCCGGCTGGGAAGCCAGCGAACAAGGCCTGGGCCCGCGCGACCTGGCCATGCACATTGCCTTGCCGGAGTTGGACGGGCGCATCATCAGCCGGCCGATCAGCTTCAAGGACCTCGCCTGGCGCAGTGAGCGCAGCCAGTCGGACGTGGTGTGCTACCGCGCCGCGCCCGAGCGCATGGATTTTGTCGCCGAACTGGCCCGACGCTGGGTCGAACTGGCGCGGGTGCCGAATGCACAAAAACGCATCGCGCTGATCCTCGCCAACTACCCGACCCGCGACGGCCGTATCGGCAACGGCGTGGGCCTGGATACGCCTGCTGCTGCGCTGAATATCCTGCGTGCCCTGCACGCCGAGGGTTATCCGCTGCCCGCTGAGTTGCCGGAGAGCGGCACTGCGTTGATCCATGAACTGCTGGGCGGTGTCACCAACGACCTCGACAGCCTCGACCTGCGCCCCTGCCATCAAAGCCTTGGCCTGGATGATTACGAGGCGATGTTCAACCGCCTGCCCGAGGCTAATCGCCGGGCCGTGCTGGAGCGCTGGGGTACCCCGGACCACGATCCGATGTGCCGCGACGGGCGCATGATGATCGCCGGCCTGCGCCTGGGCCTGACCTTTGTCGGTATCCAGCCGGCGCGCGGTTACCAGGTGGACGCCAGCGCGGTGTACCACGACCCGGACCTGGTGCCGCCTCACGGCTACCTGGCGTTCTATTTCTGGCTGCGCCATACCTACGGCGCCCATGGCGTGATTCATGTGGGCAAGCACGGCAACCTCGAATGGCTGCCGGGCAAGGGCGTGGGCCTGTCGGAACACTGCTGGCCGGACGCGCTGCTGGGGCCGTTGCCGAATATCTACCCGTTTATTGTCAATGACCCGGGCGAGGGCGCCCAGGCCAAGCGCCGCACCCAGGCGGTGATCATCGACCACTTGATGCCGCCGCTGACCCGCGCCGAGACCTATGGGCCGTTGCGTGACCTGGAATTGTTGGCGGACGAGTACTACGAGGCCCAGTTGCTCGACCCGCGTCGGGCGCTTGAGCTGCAAAAGGACATCCTCAAGTTGGTGCGCGAAACCCGCATCGACCAGGAACTTGAGCTCGACAACGACGCCGACGCAGCGGTATGGCTGCCGCGCCTGGACACTTACCTGTGTGACCTGAAGGAATCGCAGATCCGCGACGGCCTGCATATCTTTGGCGAGTCGCCCGAAGGCCGCCTGCGCATCGACACTCTGCTCGCATTGCTGCGCATTCCGCGCGGCGATGGGCGTGGTCCGCAATCGAGCCTGTTGCGGGTGTTGGCCAAGGCCTTCGACCTGGGCTTCGACCCGCTCGATTGCGCCCTCGCCGAACCCTGGACCGGCCGCCGCCCCATGGTCTTGCAGAAGATCGACGCGCAGTTGTGGCGCACCGCCGGTGACACCCGCGAGCGCCTGGAGCTGTATGCGGCGCGCTTGATCGAGCAGGCGTTGGAAGGGCCGCTGGAGCAGTTGGAAGAGCCCGGTTGGGAGGATGTGAAGGCCGTTATCGAAAGCCTGCGCATTGTCGTCGCACCGCGCCTGGATGCCTGTGGCCCGGCGGAAATGCGCGGCTTGCTCGACGCCCTGGGCGGCCGTTTCGTGCCGGCCGGGCCGAGTGGGGCGCCGAGTCGCGGGCGCCTGGATGTGCTGCCGACGGGACGCAATTTTTTCACCGTGGACGTGCGTAACCTGCCGACCACCACCGCCTGGCGCATTGGCTTTCAGTCGGCGAACCTGATTCTTGAGCGACACCTACAAGATCATGGCGACCACCTGCGCCAGCTCGGCCTGTCGGTGTGGGGCACCGCGACCATGCGCACCGGAGGCGACGATATCGCCCAGGCCATGGCGCTGATGGGCGTGCGCCCGGTATGGGCCACGGGCAGCCAGCGCGTGGATGACTTTGAGATCCTGCCGGTCAGCCTGCTGGACCGCCCGCGCGTGGACGTGACGCTGCGCGTTTCGGGGTTCTTCCGCGATGCCTTCGCCAACCTGATCCGCCTGTTCGACGCAGCCGTGCAGGCGGTAGCGGCGCTGGATGAGCCGGATGATATGAACCCGCTGGCCGCCAAGGTGCGCAGTGAGCGCGCGGCGCTGCTCGAGTCCGGCCTGGATGAAGCCGAAGCCGCGAAGCAGGCGGGCTGGCGTATCTTCGGCGCCAAGCCCGGTGCCTATGGTGCAGGCGTGCAGGGCGCGATTGACGGGCGCCTGTGGCAAAGCCGCGAGGACTTGGCCGAGGTCTACCTCAATTGGGGCGGTTATGCCTACGGCGGCTCGGATGAAGGCACTGCCGCCCGCGAGCAATTTGCCCAGCGCCTGAGCCAGGTGCAGGCGGTGTTGCAGAACCAGGACAATCGCGAGCACGACTTGCTCGATTCCAATGACTACTACCAATTCCAGGGCGGCATGCTCGCTGCCGTGGAAACCCTGAGTGGCGACAAGGCTGCCAGTTATCATGGCGACCACAGCCAGCCGGACTTGCCCAGGATCCGTACCTTGAAGGAAGAGCTGAACCGCGTGATCCGCTCCCGCGCTGCCAACCCGAAGTGGATCGACGGCGTGAAGCGCCACGGCTATAAGGGCGCGTTCGAGATGGCCGCGACCGTGGATAACCTGTTCGCGTTCGACGCCACCACCGCGCTGATCGACGATCATCAATACGCCTTGCTCGCAGACGCCTACCTGCTCGACCCCGACACCCGCGCGTTTGTGCAGCAGCACAACCCTGCGGCGCTGCGCGACATGACCGAACGCATGCTCGAAGCCCAGCAGCGCGGCCAGTGGCAGGAACCGGGGGCGTATAAGGAAGCGTTGGAAAATCTGTTGCTGGATATAGAAGAAGACGGCTAAGGCTGTCTGTGGCAAGTGGGCTTGTTGTGGCAAGTGGCCTTACTGAGGGTGAGTAGGTTTGTTGTGGCAAGTGTCCTTACTGAGGATGAGTAGGCTTTTTGTGGCAAGTGTCCTTACTGAGGATGAGTAGGCTTTTTGTGGCAAGTGGCCTTACTGAGGGTGTGCAGGCTTTTTGTGGCAAGTCGCCTTACTGAGGGTGTGCAGGCTTTTTGTGGTGAGCGGGCTTGCCCCGCGTTGGGCTGCGAAGCAGCCCCAAAACCGCACGCTGCGGTTTGTCAGAAACAAATGCGTTGGCTTTAATGGGGCTGCTGCGCAGCCCAACGC
>NZ_JASCPP010000172.1:0-8454 GCF_029959745.1 Pseudomonas sp. PS01298
GTCGAGCCCCAGCGAGGCTGCGAAGAAGCCCTGTCAGCCGATGAAGATGTCGACTGTGAGTCCGCCTTCGCAGCCTCGCCAGGGCTCGACAACTCCCACAGGGGGCTTGCGTTTTGCCAGCAGGCTATTCCGCCAAATACCAAAAAGCCCCGGCCCCGCCCCACCATCAAGCCAACCCCAATCCCACAAACAACCCCAATCCCCTGTGGGAGTTGTCGAGCCCCAGCGAGGCTGCGAAGAGGCCCTCTCAGGCACTAAAGACATCAACTCTGAACCCACCCACCCCATCATGAGGAGGGCTAACGCTTCAGTGAAATCAATTCATTATCTCTAACTCTAACCCCCGGCCTAAACTACACCTCTAAGACAGATCATATAAAGACTACTGAGCCAAAACCAACAGGCCGGCGGAATAGCACTCATCAGTGCATTTCATGTCGTCGGGTTTTATCTCAGGCATCAGGGTGTCAGATCAAAATGAACAACGAGTTTACATTTACGCTTAAGCGCCTTCGCTTCGACGAGCACTATCACCCCTCGGAAAATACACGCATCACCACTAATTTCGCCAACTTGGCCCGGGGCCAGAGTCGTCAAGAGAACCTGCGCAATACACTAAGGATGATTGACAATCGCTTCAATGCCCTCGCGCACTGGGACAATCCCAAAGGCGATCGTTACACCGTTGAACTTGAAATCATCTCGGTTGAAATGGGCATTGATGTCGAACACAGTGGCCGTGCCATTCCGCTGATTGAAGTATTGAAAACCACCATCGTCGACCTGAACACCAACGAGCGCATCGACGGCATCGTAGGCAACAACTTCTCCTCCTACGTGCGCGACTATGATTTCAGCGTGGTACTGCTGGACCACAACAAGCATCAGCCCACCTTTGGCACGCCAGAGAATTTCGGAGACTTGCACGGCAAGCTCTTCAAACACTTCGTGAACTCCAGCACCTACAAGGACAACTTCAGTAAACCGCCGGTGATATGCCTGAGCGTTTCAAACACCAAGACTTATCACCGGACTGAAAACCAGCACCCGGTACTTGGGGTTGAATACCAGCAAGATGAACACTCCTTGACCGACGACTATTTCAGGAAGATGGGTTTAAAAGTCCGTTATTTCATGCCGTCAAACAGTGTTGCGCCGTTGGCGTTTTATTTTTCCGGCGACCTGCTGGGTGATTACACCAACCTTGAACTTATCAGCACTATCAGCACGATGGACACGTTCCAGAAGATTTATCGGCCCGAGATCTACAACGCGAACTCTGCTGCCGGAAAGTCCTATCAACCGAGCTTGAAGCACCAGGACTACTCCTTGACGCGCATTGTTTATGACCGTGAGGAACGTAGCCGACTGGCGATTGAGCAGGGCCAGTTTGTTGAAGAGAACTTCATCAAACCGTACCACGCCATTCTTGAACAATGGTCCGCCAACTGCGCGCTTTGACTCAGCCAATACAAGGTTATCCCGAATGAAAAAATTGTTACCCACCTCCACGGCTGGCAGCTTGCCGAAACCCTCCTGGCTCGCACAACCGGAGACACTGTGGTCACCCTGGAAGCTGCAGGATGAGGCATTGATCGAGGGCAAACAGGATGCGTTGCGTTTGGCGCTGCAGGAGCAACAACACGCCGGCATTGACATCGTCAGTGACGGTGAACAAACGCGCCAACATTTCGTCACGACCTTCATCGAGCACCTCAGCGGCGTAGATTTCGAGAAACGCGAGACGGTCAGGATTCGTGATCGTTATGACGCGAGCGTGCCGACTGTAGTGGGCGCGGTGAGCCGCCAAAAGCCGGTGTTTGTTGAAGATGCCAAGTTTCTGCGTCAGCAGACCCAGCAACCGATCAAGTGGGCGTTGCCAGGCCCGATGACCATGATCGATACGCTTTATGACAACCACTACAAGAGTCGCGAAAAACTCGCGTGGGAATTCGCCAAAATCCTCAATCAGGAAGCCAGGGAACTGGAAGCGGCTGGCGTCGACATTATTCAATTCGACGAGCCCGCTTTTAACGTTTTCTTTGACGAAGTCAACGATTGGGGAGTGGCAACCCTGGAAAGGGCCATCGAAGGCCTCAAATGCGAAACTGCTGTGCATATTTGCTATGGCTACGGCATCAAGGCCAATACCGATTGGAAAAAGACCCTGGGCTCGGAATGGCGTCAATATGAAGAAGCCTTCCCCAAGCTGCAAAAATCCAGCATCGACATCATCTCGCTGGAATGTCACAACTCTCATGTCCCGATGGAGTTGATTGAACTCATCCGAGGTAAAAAGGTGATGGTCGGCGCCATCGACGTGGCAACCGACACCATTGAGACACCCGAGGAAGTCGCCAACACCCTGCGCAAAGCCCTGCAGTTTGTCGATGCCGACAAGCTCTATCCGTGCACCAACTGCGGCATGGCGCCCCTACCGCGTCGCGTAGCGAGAGGCAAACTGAACGCACTCAGTGCAGGCGCAGAAATCGTTCGACGAGAACTCTTGAACGCGTGAGTTCATGGCTTCAGCCATAGGCTGGCTGATCCAGGCCGTTGAAGGTTTCAGGGAGACTCTGAAAAAGACTCCCTGAAGCCTGCAGCCCGCCAAACATCCAGTCGCCCCCAGGCTTTTCTCACTACGATCAAGCTGCCGCCCTTATCCAGGACCTACTATGTCACTCGCCAACATGGCTATCGAGCCATTGAGCTTTCGCGAAGCGCTCGGGCACTACGCATCCGGTATCACCGTGATTACTTCACACGTGGATGGCGAGCCCATTGGCTTCACTTGCCAGTCGTTCTACAGCGTGTCGGTGAGCCCACCGTTGGTGTCTTTCAGCGTGATGTCGAGTTCGGCCAGCTACCCCAGAATCCGCCAGGCGGGTCGGTTCGCCGTGAATATCCTGTCCGGTGAGCAAGTCACGATTTCCAACCAGTTCGCTCGCCGAGGCACCGACAAATGGCACGGCGTCGAATGGCAGGCATCGCCGCTGGGCAATCCGCTCCTTGGCGGCAGCCTGCACTGGCTTGATTGCGAAATTCATGCCGAATACGCCGCAGGTGACCACCTGATCGTGATCGGTGAAGTGAAAGCGTTGAACCTGCAAGAGACCGCTGCCACGCAGCCATTGCTGTATTTCAAAGGACAATATTGCAACCTCGCCACGCACACCGAGGTGTGAGCGTCTACGACGGCCGCCCTTGCGCTGGCTCAACCGCACCGACTGCCGTTATCCTCCTTCTCCCCAGACCCGAGAACCGGAGCCGCCATGGACCTCGCCACCCTCGCCCTTTTCCTCCCCGCCTGCTTCGCCCTGAACATGGCACCTGGTCCGAACAACCTGCTGTCCGTGAGCAACTCCACCCGCTACGGCTACCGCACCTCCTGCCTCGCGGGGATCGGCCGCTTGCTGGCCTTCGCCGGCATGATCGCCCTCGCCTCCGCCGGCCTTGCGGTGGTGCTGCAAACCTCGGAGTTGCTGTTCTACGCGATCAAGATTGTGGGCGCGGCGTATCTGTTCTACCTGGCGTTTCAGCTGTGGCGGGCGAATCCCGAGGCAGAGGCGCAATCGACCGCAGCCAAGGTGGGATTGTGGGCGTTGGCGCGCCAGGAGTTTCTGGTCGCGGCCGGTAATCCGAAGGCAATTTTGATCTTCACCGCGTTCCTCCCGCAGTTCGTGGTGCCGGGGCAGCCGATCACGCCGCAATTTGCGCTGCTGGGTGCGTTGTTCCTGATGCTCGAATGGATTGCTATCAGCGCCTACGCCTATATGGGCCTGCATATGCGGCGCTGGTTCGCCGAGCCACGCGGCAAGCGGATCTTCAATCGTTGCTGCGCAGGGCTGTTGTCGGCAGCGGCGACGGTGTTGTTGATGGCGCGTCGGGCGTAAGCTTGCTCGCCTTAGCGGATTTCCCAGTCAAGGAGACACTCAATGAAAACCATGGTGGTCGGTGCAAGCAAAGGGTTGGGCAAGGCCCTGATCGAGGGGCTTGGTGAGCCTGGGGACACGCTGATCGGCGTGTCCCGCTCCCATCCCGGACACCTGGAGCAACGGGCCGGCGTGCAGGTGCGCTGGGTCGAGGCCAACCTGGCAGAGCCGGCCAAGGCAGCGCAGGTCATCGCAGACGCAATAGCCGATGACGGCCTGGACACGCTGATCTACAACCTCGGCATCTGGGAGGCACTGGCGTTTGACCCGGCTTACGCGTTCCTGGCTGACGACGATGACCAGTTGGAAGCCATCGTCAATTGCAACATCACCTCGACGATCCTGCTGATCAAGCGGCTGTTGCCGGTGCTGCTGAAGAGCAAAAATCCACGCATCATCCTGACCGGCTCCACTTCCGGCCTGCCGCAAAGTGGCCGGCCTGAGGTTGCCTTCGGAGCTTCCAAGTTCGCCTTGCGCGGTATCGCCGATGCCCTGCGTGAAGGCTATCGCCAGCAACGCCTGGGCGTCACTTGCCTGAACCTCGGCTACCTCAACACCGAAGACCCCTTGAGCACACCGCGTGCGGTGGCCGAGCAACGCGGTGAAGGCCACTCGATCCCCGTGCACGATGTGGTGCAGGTGGTGCGCATGACGCTGAGTCTGTCTTCAGCCAGTTTCGTCAAGGACATTACCCTGCCGGCGATCCTGGACGAGCGCTTTTGACCGAGGAGCCTGCGCATGACCCGCAGCGAACTCGCCGACCTTTACCGTGGCTACATCGACTGCCTCAACCAGCAGGACTGGGAGCGCCTGGGCGACTTCGTCCACCCGGACGTGACCTACAACGCCACACGGGTCGGCCTCGACGGTTACCGCGCGATGCTGGAGCGTGACTTCCGCGAAATCCCCGACCTGGTATTTCGCATCCAACTGCTGGTCGCCGACCCGCCCACGGTGGCCAGCCGGCTGAATTTCAACGTCACGCCCAGGGGCGAATTCTTCGGGCTGCCGATCAATGGCCGGCAGGTGAAATTCGATGAAAACGTGTTTTATGAAGTGCTCGACGGCCGGTTTGCGCACGTATGGTCGGTGATCGACAAGGCGGCTATCGAAGCGCAGCTCGGCGTCTAGACTCCATACACCCGTCACCTGTGGAGACCGACCATGAAAAGCAAGAACACCCTCTGCCTCTGGTACCACGGCGCCGCCGAGGAGGCTGCCCGCTTCTATGCCAGCACCTTCCCGGACAGCACGGTCGATGCCGTGCACCTGGCACCCGGCGACTACCCTTCCGGCAAGCAGGGTGATGTGCTGACCGTGGAGTTCACGGTGATGGGCATTCCGTGCATCGGTCTGAATGGCGGCCCGATCTTCACGCACTCCGAGGCGTTTTCGTTTCAGGTGGCTACCGATGATCAGGCGGAAACCGACCGGTACTGGAATGCAATCATCGACAACGGCGGCCAGGCCAGCGTCTGTGGTTGGTGCAAGGACAAATGGGGGTTGTCGTGGCAGATCTCGCCGAGGGTATTGACCGCCGCCGTCTCCAATCCGGACCAGAAGATCGCCAAGCGTGCCTTCGACGCGATGATGACCATGACCAAAATCGACATTGCCGCCATTGAAGCCGCCATCAAGGGCTAAGCAACGGCGGGCCTTGGGGTTAGGTCCCTGAGGCCCCGATGCGATAACCTTAAAGATTGACACTCCCCTGCCGTCACCCTTACATCCCCGAATGGACTCAATGAGGCTCTTGTGCGCGTTTTAACTTCCCTATTGCTTGCCGGTGGCATTGCCACCTTGTCCGGTTGCGCCACCCAGGCCAACAGAGTCGACCAAATGTTCGCCGTTACTTTGGGCCAACCGCTGGTCGAGAACAGCATCGTGCGCGAAGGCGACCTGCTGAGTTTCGAAGTGCTGATGCCCGAATTCAAAACCGGCATGCGCCCTACCATGCAGTTCGAAGCCGCGTGCTCGTCGCCACAACTGTACCTGCTGTACATCGACGGCTCGCAGCGTGTCTATCCGCTGAAAGCCGGGCGCTACAGCAAAGCGCGCGAGCTGTCCGCCGACCTGTATGCAAAGTTGGCCGCCAACCCGACCTTCGTGCGTGCCTGTGCCGAGACGCCCAAGCCTGACTGGCGCCTGGTCAAGAGCGACGATCGCGATAACTGGGTGCTGATCGACGCCGCCAGCGTCAAGACCGTGCAGGGTGAAACCCGCTTCTGGGCGGCGTTCGATAACCCCACGGTGCTCAACGACCTGCCCTACGACGCGCCATACGCGCAAAAACGCGAGCACTTTGCGGTGTCCTGCGCAAACGGCACCTACAAGGAACTGGCCGGGTATGACCTGGACGCACGCAATCGCGTCAGCGACGGCCGCGTCGACAGCTTCCCGACGCCGCGCGCGATAGCCGGCAGCAATGACGACTACGAGTTGCTCTTCAAGCATGTCTGCGCCACCCCAGAGAAAATCGCCGCACTGCCAGTGTTCAAGCCGCGCCTGAAAGCCCCGGCCAACATCGCCTTGACCTCGGTGCAGCCACAAGTCCTCGCCGCGTTGGCGCCGTTCAAGCAGGACAAGCCGGCGCGGACCCTGAAGTACGTGCACGTCACCGGCACCTCGACCATGAAAGGCAAGACCAGCAATTCCACCATCGAGCAGTTCATCAGCCAGGACGCGGCGAGCGGCCAGCAGGCGATCGCCCTGCGTGGCGACGGCTACGAGTCGCAGTCGGTGAGCTGGCGCAACCTGATCGAACTGGTGTCCAAGTCGACCTTCTCGAGCATGGCCGAAAGCTCGACGCTGACCCAGCTGAGCCTCACCGGTAACTGGAAGGAACTGCCGGTCGGCGACACGGTGGTCTACCAGATCAACCGCTCGACCCTCAACAGCTTGCTCGGCAGCTACAACAAGCAACAGGTCACGCGCTGCGTGGTCGAGCGCGAATTGCCGGCGAGTGAACTCAATCCCAAGCTGCTGGGCAGCGCCAAGGCCTTGTCGTGCCGTACCGACGACGACAAGTACAACCGCGTCAACCACCTGTTCTACCTGACCGACTATGCGTATTTCCACGAGTCCAGCACGGACAAGAATGAGTTTTTCTACTCCGATTCGCGCATCGATCGATTCGAATAACAGCGCCGAATAAACATCGTTGACACACCCTGTAATATTCCATGAAGATGGAGGCCTTATTCAGGGTGTGTCAGTCAATGTCCGCAATGTCCGCCGTTAACCTTTCCGTCATTGGCTTGATTGCCAAGGCGCAAGGTTGCGTTGCGCACGCCCTCAAATCGAAGAAACAGTCGCTCATGTGACCGGGGCGCGCTGTCCCGTCAGATGAGCTGACAGGACATTGAGCGCGACGGACTCCCTCCCCTTTGCACAATTGCCCATGCCCTTCTGACGGTGACTCAAGCGGTCAATCATCAGGAGAAAATGCATGTCCTCGTTTCAAGGTATCTGGGTTCCCGTAGTCACGCCGTTCCATGACGGCGCCATCGATTTCATCGGCCTGCACCGGCTGGTCAGCCACCTGCTGGAACAGCATGTGGCCGGGATCATGGTGTGTACCACCACCGGCGAAGCGGCGTCGCTGAGTCGGGCGGAACAACTGGCCGTGCTCGACGCGGTGTTGCAAAGGGTGCCGGCGCACCGCGTGGTAATGGGCCTGGCCGGCAATAACCAGGGTGAACTGCTGCAGTTCCAGGGCGAGGTTCTCAAGCGCCCGGTGGCTGGCCTGCTGGTGCCCGCGCCGAGTTACATCCGCCCGTCCCAGGCCGGCCTTGAGGCGTTCTTTCGCACAGTGGCCGACGCGTCCAGCGCGCCGATCATTCTCTACGACATTCCCTACCGCACCGGCGTGACCTTCGAGCAGGCGACCTTGCTCAACATCGTCGTGCACGAACGCATCGTGGCGATCAAGGATTGCGGCGGCAACCTGGACACCACCCTGGCGCTGCTGGCCAGTGGTGCGGTGGATGTGTTGTGCGGCGAGGATATCCAGATCTTCAATGCGCTGTGCCTGGGTGCCAGCGGTGCGATTGCGGCATCGGCGCATGTGCGTACCGCAGAGTTTGTGGCGCTGTGGCAGCAGGTGCGCGATAACCAACTGGCCGAGGCCCGGACGACGTTTTTGGGATTGGTGCCGTTGATCAACACGATGTTCATGGAGCCCAACCCGGCACCGGTGAAGGCAGCGCTGGCCCTCGAAGGATTAATCACCGACGAGCTGCGCGCGCCGATGCAACAGGCCAGCGAGGCGGTGGTGACACGGTTGCGCGAGCTTCCAGGAGTTCGCGCATAAGCGCTGATAAACAGGCCTCTTGTTGCCAGGGCCCGCATTTTCTGGTGAGTGGTTTTTTTTGTGGTGAACCTGCCTTTTGGTGGTGAGCAGGCTTTTTTGTGGTGAGCGGGCTTGCCCCGCGTTGGGCTGCGCAGCAGCCCCAAAACCATCCACCGAGAATTGCCTGACACACCGCATCTGGCGGACTGGGGCTGCTTCGCAGCCCAACGC
>NZ_JASCPP010000173.1:0-8439 GCF_029959745.1 Pseudomonas sp. PS01298
GGCTTGCTCGCGAATGCGGTCTTTCAGTCACTGAAGCATCTGCTGACAGATCGCATTCGCGAGCAAGCCCGCTCCCACATTGGACCCCGCAGGCTGGCAAGCGCTGGTTGACCCAAGGCATCTGTGATGAAATGCGACCCCAACCAATTTCGCGCCGCACCGCCATCACTTGCCGTGAAACCTCGTCTGATTCGCCAACTGTTCCTGCCGCCGTTGATCATCGCCCTGATGATCGGCCTGGGTTATATCGGCTTCTGGGTCAGTGAGCACTACGGCATCCGCACTCTCAGCGACAACGGCGAACGCCAGTTGGAGCTGCATGCGCGCACCGTCGAAAGCGAACTCAGCAAATACACCTACCTGCCCAGCCTGCTGGAGCTGGAGTCCAGCGTCTCCAAGCTGCTCGCCGACCCCAACCAGGAGACCCGGCAGACAGTCAACGATTACCTCGAAGGCCTGAACCGACGCAGTCGCAGTCGGGCCATCTACGTGATGGACACCACCGGCCGCGTGCTGGCCACCAGTAACTGGCGCGATGCCGACAGTTACCAGGGTGAAGACCTGTCCTTCCGTGCCTATTTCCAGAATGCCGTACGCGGTCAGCCCGGGCGCTTTTATGGCATCGGCAGTACCAACGGCGAACCCGGCTACTACCTGGCCCATGGCCTGGAAGAACACGGCAAGATCATCGGCGTCGCCGTGGTCAAGGTGCGCCTCGAAGCCTTGGAAGAGCGCTGGCAGCGCGCGCGTCTCGAAGCATTTGTGAGCGACGAAAACGGCATCATCATCCTCTCCAGCGACCCGGCCCGCCGCCTCAAGGCCGTGCGCCCGCTCAGCGATGACACCAAGGAACGCCTGGCCCACAGCCTGCAATATTACTGGGCGACGCTGAACGAGCTGGAGCCCTTGGCCCGCGAGCGTATCAACGAAGGCACCGAGAAACTGACCTTCCCCGCCAACAGCGAAGTGGTGAACGACGAGCACGAGGTCAGCTACCTCGCGCAAACCCGTCCGCTCAACGACACGCCGTGGAATTTCACCCTGCTCACCCCGCTCAACGACCTGCGCCGCGCGGCGATCAACCAGGGCATCCTGGTGGCCGTGGCCTTTGGCCTGGTGGCCTTCCTGCTGATTGCCTGGAACGAGCGGCGCAAGGTCATCGCCACTCGCCTGGCCGCGCGCGAAGCGCTGCAGGAAGCCAACAGCCAGCTGGAACGCCGGATTGCCGAGCGCACCGCCGACTTGCGCGCCAGCAATGAACGGCTCAAGAGCCAGATCCGCGAACGCCGCCAGGCCGAAGAGACCCTGCGCCGCGCCCAGGATGAACTGGTGCAGGCCGGCAAGCTCGCCGCCATCGGCCAGATGTCCACCAGCATCGCTCACGAACTGAACCAGCCGCTGGCCGCGCTGCGCACATTGTCCGGCAACACCGTGCGTTTCCTCGAACGCGGCGCGCTGGACACCGCCAGCGCCAACCTCAAGACCATCAACGAACTGATCGACCGCATGGGTCGCATCACCGCCAGCCTGCGCTCCTTTGCGCGGCGCGGCGACGACCAGGGCGAAGCCAGCCTGGGCAAGGCGGTCGACGCGGCATTCCAGGTCATGGGCGCACGCCTGGACAACCTGTCGCTGACCCTGCACCGCGACTTCGCACCGGCCCAGTTGCAGATCGACCAGACACGCCTGGAACAGATCCTGGTCAACCTGATCGGCAATGCCCTCGACGCCATGCAAGCGCAACCGGCCCCCGAACTGTGGCTGGAAGGCAGCGCCGCCGACGGCAAATACCGCCTGCTGGTACGT
The DNA here is from genome assembly GCF_029959745.1 of Pseudomonas sp. PS01298. Lineage (NCBI taxonomy): Bacteria > Pseudomonadati > Pseudomonadota > Gammaproteobacteria > Pseudomonadales > Pseudomonadaceae > Pseudomonas > Pseudomonas sp. PS01298. The sequence goes on from NZ_JASCPP010000173.1 coordinate 1,807, forward strand.
GACAACGGCCACGGCATCGACGCCGAGGCCCGCAAGCATTTATTCGAACCGTTCTTCACCACCAAGCCCGGCGAGCAAGGCCTGGGACTGGGCCTGACCCTGTCCGCCAGCCTCGCGGCGGCCACCGGCGGCAACCTCGCCGTCGAACACCCGGCCAGTGGTGGTACTGCCTTTGTCCTGTGCCTGCCGTTGGTGGGCGCTCAACATGTTGAGTCGACATGAATACAGATCCGAAAGACCTCACCGTCCTGATCGTCGAAGACGACCCGCATGTGCTGCTCGGCTGCCAGCAGGCCCTGGCGCTGGAAGATATTCCCAGCGTCGGCGTGGGCAGCGCCGAAGAGGCGTTGAAGCGCATCGGCGAGAACTTCGCCGGCATTGTCATCAGCGATATTCGCCTGCCGGGCATCGACGGCCTGGAGCTGCTCACGCGCCTCAAGGCCCTGGATAAAAGCCTGCCGGTGGTGTTGATCACCGGGCATGGCGACATCTCCATGGCGGTGGGCGCGATGCGCAACGGCGCCTATGACTTCATGGAAAAACCCTTCTCCCCCGAGCGCCTGGTCGACGTCGCCCGCCGCGCCCTGGAGCAACGCGGGCTGGCACGCGAAGTCTGGTCACTGCGCCGCCAGTTGGCCGAGCGCGACTCGCTGGAAGGCCGCATCATCGGCCGTTCGCCGGCCATGCAGAACCTGCGCGAGCTGATCGCCAACGTCGCCGACACGTCGGCCAACGTGTTGATCGAAGGCGAGACCGGCACCGGCAAGGAGCTGGTGGCGCGCTGCCTGCATGATTTCAGCCGACGCCACGACCACCAGTTTGTCGCACTGAACTGCGGCGGCCTGCCGGAGAACCTCTTCGAAAGCGAGATCTTCGGCCACGAAGCCAACGCCTTCACCGGTGCCGGCAAGCGCCGTATCGGCAAGATCGAGCACGCCCATGAAGGCACGCTGTTCCTCGATGAAGTGGAAAGCATGCCGATCAACCTGCAGATCAAATTGCTGCGGGTCTTGCAGGAGCGCACCCTCGAACGCCTGGGCTCGAACCAGAGCGTGGCCGTGGATTGCCGCGTGATCGCCGCCACCAAGTCCGACCTCGACGAACTGAGCCGCGCCAACCAGTTCCGCAGCGACCTGTATTACCGCCTCAACGTGGTGACCCTGGAGTTGCCACCCCTGCGCGAACGCCGTGAAGACATCCTGCAACTGTTCGAGCACTTCCTGCAGCAGTCGTCCCTGCGCTTTGACCGCGCGGCACCGGAGCTGGACAACCAGACCGTCTCGAGCCTGATGAGCCATGACTGGCCCGGCAACGTGCGCGAACTGCGCAACGTCGCCGAACGCTTCGCCCTCGGCCTGCCCGCCTTCAAGAAGAGCGGCGCGAGCAGCGGCAGCCATGGCCTGGCCTTCACCGAAGCAGTGGAAGCCTTTGAACGCAACCTGCTCAACGATGCCCTGCAACGCAGCGGCGGCAACCTGACCCAGGCCAGCCAGGAATTGGGGATGGCCAAGACCACCCTGTTCGACAAGGTCAAGAAATATGGCTTGAGCCACTAAGGAGCGCGTTGTGGATCTGGTATTGAAGGCCGCCCTCGGCGCGGCAGTGGTATTGATATTGGCTGCATTGGCCAAGACCAAAAACTATTACATCGCCGGGTTGGTGCCGCTGTTTCCGACCTTTGCGCTGATCGCCCACTACATCGTCGGCAAGGGCCGTTCGCTGGACGACTTGAAGACCACGATCCTGTTCGGGATGTGGTCGATCATTCCTTACTTTGTGTACCTGGCGACGTTGTATCTGATGGTCGATCGGATGCGCCTGGAAGCATCACTCGCCGTGGCGGCGGTGGCGTGGCTGATGGCGGCGACAATATTGGTCAGCATCTGGGTGCGCATTCACGCCTGACCCAACCCGATCCAAATGTGGGAGCTGGCTTGCCTGCTCCCACATTTGATCGGTGGCTACAGCGAGATCAACGCACGATCTTGTCGACCTGGATGCCCAGCTTTTTCAGGCGGTACCAGAAGCTGCGCTCGGATATCCCGATCTTCGCCGCCGCTGCGGCCTGCACGCCGTTGCTTTCGTTCAGCGCCGCCAGAATGTAGGTTTTCTCGACTTCGGCCAAGGCCGCATCCAGGTCAGCCGGCACGCCTGGTGTGTCACCCAGCAGCGCGGTGACGCCGCCTTCGCCAGGCCGGGAAGCAAACAGGTACGCCGGCAGGTCGATATCCTCGATCACCGGCGAGGCCGCCACGATGGTCGCGCGCTCCACACAGTTTTGCAGTTCGCGAATATTCCCCGGCCAGTGATAGGCGGCCATGGCCTGCAGCGCCTCCGGGCTGAAGCCGGTGATGCGTTTACCCGCGGTAGCACTCAGGGTCTGGGCGAAGTGGCGGGCCAGCGGCACGATATCTTCGGCGCGCTCGCGCAGCGCCGGCAGCGGAATCGGGAAGACATTGAGGCGGTAATACAGGTCTTCGCGAAACTCTTTATTGGCCACCGCATCGAGCAGGTTCTTGTTGGTGGCGGCAATCACCCGTACGTCCACCTTGCGCTCGCGCGGGTCACCCACCGGTTCGATCACCCGCTCCTGCAACGCCCGCAGAATCTTGGCCTGCAGCGCCAGCGGCATGTCGCCCACTTCATCGAGAAACAGCGTGCCCTTGTCGGCCTGCTGGAAGCGTCCGACCCGGTCAGTCACGGCGCCGGTAAAGGCGCCCTTGCGATGACCGAACATCTCGCTTTCCAGCAAGCCCTCGGGAATGGCGGCGCAGTTGACCGCCACGAACGGTTTGTCGGCGCGGCTGCCGTGCTTGTGGATGGCGCGGGCGACCATTTCCTTGCCAGTGCCGCTTTCACCGGTCAGCAGCACGGTGGCAGCGCTGTCGCGCACCGAATCCACAGCCTGCAGCACTTTGCGAAACGCCGGGCTGTCGCCGACCAGGCTGTCGAATTGCGCGTGCTCGTCCAGCTCGGCGCGCATGCGCGCGTTGTCGCGCATGATCTCGCGAAACTGCAGGGCCTTGGCCACGGTGATGTCCAGCTCGTCGATATCGAACGGCTTGGCGATATAGTCATAGGCGCCGTTGCGCATCGACTGCACGGCGTTTTTCACCGTGCTGTAGGCGGTCATCACAATCACCGGCACCTGGGGGTAGCGCACCTTGATCTCCGCCAACAGGGCCGGCCCGTCCATGCCCGGCATGCGCCAGTCGCTGATCACCAGGTCGATGTCTTCCTGCTCCAGCACCTTGAGCGCGTGCAGGCCATTGCCGGCAATGAACACCTGCACGTGGTTCTGGCCCAGGGCCGAGGCCAGCAGGTCGCAGAGCTTGGGTTCGTCGTCGACTACCAGAATGTTATGCGTCATGACTGTCCTCGTCGTCTTCGCCAATCGCCGGAATGTACAGGCTGAAGGTGGCGCCGGCATCTTTCTCACTGGTGCATTCGATGCTGCCGTCGTGACTTTCCATGATCGAATAGACTTTTGCCAGGCCCAGGCCAGTGCCCGAGGCCTTGGTGGTGACAAACGGCGTGAAGATGCGCTCGATCATCTCCGCCGGGATCCCCTGGCCGGTGTCGCCGATGCTGATCAGGGTATTGTCGCCCACGGTGCGAATGCCCAGGGTCAGGCGGCCGCCTTCGGGCATGGCATCGATGGCGTTGAGAATCAGGTTGAGGCAGGCCTGCTTGAGCTGCTTGGCGTCCGCGTAGATCGTCGCCCCCGGTGCCTGGTCGTCGATCTGTGCATCAATGTTATGCGTGGCCAGTTCCGGCGAGCAGAAGCCCAGGATCTCCTCCACCAGCGGCCGGGCCGGCTGCAGTACACGCAGTGGCGGGTTGGGCTTGGCGAAGTCGAGGAACTCGGTGATCAGGTCATTGATGCGGCTGACTTCGCTGATCACGTACTCCAGGTGGCGCTTATCGGACTCGGCCAGGTCGGCGCGGCGGTGCAGCAACTGGGTGGCGGTCTTGATGATACCCAGCGGGTTGCGGATCTCGTGGGCCAGGCCCATGGCGACTTCGCCCAGGGCGTGCAGGCGATCACGGCGGCGCAACTGGGCCTCGAGGTGATGCAACTCGCCGAGGCGCTCAGTCATGTGGTTGAAGGTGCTGCTCAATTGCGCCAGTTCGTCACCACCGCTGACCAGCACCCGGTGCTCGTAGTTGCCCGAAATCACTGCGTCCACACCCTGGGACAAATCCCGCAGCGGCTTGGTCAGGCGCCGCGACACCAACACCCCGGCCGCCAGCGACAGCGCCGAGCTGAGCAGGAAAATCAGCACGAACAGGTTGCTCTGGTTCACCAGCCCGACCAGGCTGGTGTGGCGCAGCAGGCCGCTGAAGATCACGCCTTGCAGGTCGCCGGCATCGTTGAAGATCGGCCAGTACAGACCGCTGTAGTTATTGGTGAACTGCTCGCTGGGCTGCTTGGTGCTGCGCATCGTGGCTTCGACATTTTTCGGGATGCGCGAAGGGTGATCCTCGAAACGCTGCGTCGAGAAGATCTCCGAGAAACCGTCGGGGTTCGCCAGGTACAAGCGCAAATCCAGCGAATGCACATCGGCCACGCTGGTCAGGAAGCTGCTGTCCAGGTAAGTGGCCACGAGCAGCAGGTAGTCGACACCCTCCTGGGTGGTTTCGAAGGTCGACACCACCAGGCCGGTGCTCACCCCCGCCACCTTGACCGTCTGCAGCACCGCGTTGCTGGTCAGGTCGATCTGTTTGACGACATCGTCGGCCGCCGTGCTGAACACCACTTTGTGGTCACTGACGCGAATCAGCGCGACCACGTCGATGTCGGTGGCATCGGCGATGTCGGCGGTGAGCCGGTCGTGCTTGGCCGCCTGCTTGTTCGACGGCGGGCTGGTGTAGCGCAGGAACAGCTTGGCCATGCGCGCGTTGTCATGAAGGATGTCGCCGATTTCGTCCTTGACGATCTTGGTCGACTCCTGCAGCCAGATCCGCACGTTGCTGTCGAAAATCTGCGACAGCGTGGTCGCCGCCAGTTCGGCCGCGATCATGGTGGGAATGACGCTGACCAGCCAAAACGCCAGCACCAGCTTGCGCTGGACGCTCCAGCGCGAAATGGCAAAGGGGCGGGCTTTCTGGCGGGTCTTGGTGATCATCAGGTTTCGCTTATCGCAGCAGCCATGGCAGGGTCGGAACGATCCGGTCGGAGGTACATCTTCACAAGTTTGAGCAGGCCGTTGACCAGCCGATTACGGTGACGAAAAAACAGGTTGTTGCCGCGGAATTCGCATCCCAGGCGCAGCTTACTGGCATAACCCTCCTGACCGCATTCATACACGGGGATATTGTGCTGAATACAATAGTCGACATTGGTCAGCCAACACCTGAAGTACAGGTTGTACTCACGGCTGAACTCACGGTCATGCCCGAAAAACTTGTCGACCAAGCGGTGCTGATCCACCAGCATCAGGTTGAACGCCACCAGGCGCTCGTCCACCCAATAAAGTGCACAGACCGCGCGTTTTTCAAGCCGTTCAAGGATACCGGTGAAGTAACTTGCCGGTAGGCGTTCGAACTGTAAATCCGCGCGGCTGAGCGTGTCTTCATACAGGCGCATCACCTGCGGCAACACATCATCTATGTTGTGCCGCCATTCCACCCGTGGCCCCGGCGCACGCAGTTTACGGCGCAGGTCCTTGCGGGTCGATTTGCACAGCGAACCCAGGTAGGCGTCCACCGAACCGTAAGGCACCGTCAGCCAGCCGTTGGGCAGGCTCGGCATGCTCTGAAACCCGGCAACACGGCAACTGGCGGCCCACTGTGTATCGTGGGTGGGCACATCCTTGACCGCCACCAGGCCGATGCCGAATGCGTTGGCATCCTGGCGCGCGGCCTTGAGTACGTGCGTGATCATCAGCGGGCGCCGCGCCTCGGGCACGCTACTGGCGATGCCCGCATCACAGCGCTCGGCCACCGGAGAGCCGATGGCATACAACGGCAACTGTAAAACACCCGGCCACAGTCGCTCCAGGCGCTCGGTAAAGCGCTTGCCGGTGCCCGACACCGTGGTGTCGAGTCGATACTGCGTGATGAACGCGGGCGCAACCGCCACCAGCGACCCGCTGTCGTAGACCGCCAGGTAACGCCATTTGAAATCATCAATGGCCGCGTTTTCCACGGCCACGTAAAAGTCCCAATCCTCCAGGGCACCGGGAAAACAGTCGTTCCAGGCACTGCGCTGGATGGCCCGGATGGTCGAGAAGGCTTGGGCGGTGATCACGGATTTCCCTTTTTCTATTTCTTGAGCGAGCCGGCCTGTGGTCATGATCGGGCGTGGTGTGGCAGCAATCCTCTTGTGGCAACCGCTCTATTGTGGCGAGCGGGCTTGCCCCGCGCTGGGCGGCGAAGCCGCCCCAAACCCAGCCACCCCAGTCCTAACGGGAAGCATGCAGTGTCAGCGAGGGGGCGGCTTCGCCACCCAACGCGGGGCAAGCCCGCTCGCCACGAGAAGCAGGTTCACCGTGGAAAGAATGTTCAGCATGAGCAGCAGGTTCAGCCTGGAAAACAGGTTGAGCATAAGCAGCAGGTTCAGCCTGGAAAATAGGTTGAGCATAAGCAGCAGGTTCAGCCTGGAAAATAGGTTCAGCATGAGCAGCAGGT
>NZ_JASCPP010000174.1:0-8409 GCF_029959745.1 Pseudomonas sp. PS01298
CGCGAATGCAGTCTTTCAGTCGAAGATGTATTCATTGAACCACCGCTTTCGCGAGCAAGCCCGCTCCCACAGTTAGACCGTGCCCGGCCTCAGGGCTTCCAGGTCTGTACATCCTTGGCGTCTACCGCCTTGGGCAGCAAGCCGGCCTTGAAGAACGCATCGGCAATCTTCTGCTGCTCACCCAGCTGATCGAGCGTCACCGGTTGCACCTGATAACTGCGGTGCGCATTGGCCGCTTCTACGGTGGCCACGTCCAGGTTGCCCCACAACGGGCCGAGGATTTTCGCCGCGTCCTGCGGGTTTTTCTTCACCCACTCGCCGGTTTTCTCCAGCTGCGCGTACACCACTTTCAACACCTGCGGATGCGCCTTGGCGTACGGCGTCCCGGTCAGGTAGTAACGCTTGTAACTGGCCAGCCCGGCGCCGTCGGCCAAGGTGCGTGTTGGCAATTGACGCTGCACGCTGGTCAGGAAGGGTTCCCAGGTGACCCATGCATCCACCTTGTTGTTCTCGAACGCCGCGCGACCATCGGCCGGCGACAGGTACGCAGGTTCGATATCCGAGAAAGCCAGCCCCGCCTGGGCCAACGCCGCGATCAGCAAATAGTGAGTGCCGGCCGCCTTGGTCACCGCGATTTTCTTGCCTTTCAAATCCGCCAGTTGCTGGATCGGCGAATCCTTGCGCACCACGATGGCCTGGGCCGAAGGCGAGGGCGCTTCCTGGGCGAAGTAGGTGAGTTTGGCCTGGGCCGCCTGGGCGAAGATCGGCACGGTATCCGCCACATCGGCGCTGATGTCGACGTTGCCCACGTTCAGCGCTTCGAGCAGCGGCAGGCCGCTGGGGAACTCGTGCCAGCTCACATCAATGTTGTCGGCCTTGAGGGCTTGTTCCAGGCTGCCCTGGGTTTTCAGCAGGGTGATCAGGGTCGAGGATTTCTGGTAGCCGATGCGCAGGGTTTCCTGGGCTTCGGCGCTGATGGCAACGGAAAAGGCCAGCAACCCTAAAACGACGGCGAGGGGACGGCGAATGGACATGGCGAGCTCGATCTTCAGCGAAATATCGCCAAGCATAAAGTTCTAAAAATCATTCGATAAATACTCTTTCGATCTTAGCTTAGGGCGCTTTTCGCACCGTCCTGCGAATTCGGCATAACCATAGAATTATAGAGTTCTTTCATAATCGCTCGTCATTAATATAATCAAGTTCGCTTATTTGCCAGGCCTTATGCCGCGTTTTGGCATATGCAGCTTCTTTCACTTCTTCTATGCCAAGGCCTTTTCATGACGTTCAAAAAACTCATTCTCGCCGCCAGCCTGCTGTTTGCCGCAGCGGCGGCCCATGCCGAGCAGACCCTGGATATCAGCTACCAGCGCTCATCCACCCTGTGGATCCTGCTCAAGCAAAATGGCCAGCTGGAACAGCGCCTCAAGCCGCTGGGGTTCACGGTCAACTGGCATGAATTCAGCACCGGCCTGCTCAGCTCGTTGAACGCCGGCAGCGTCGACCTGCATGCCGATGTGGCCGACGCCTTCGCCCTTTTCACCCAGGCCGCCGATGCGCCGCTGACTTACTACGCGCAGGAAAACGCGTCGCCCGGCGCGCAGGCGATCATCGTGCAGGATAAATCGCCGATCCACAGCGTTGCCGACCTCAAGGGCAAGACCGTCGCCGTGTCCAAAGGCTCGGGCAGCAATTTCCTGCTGATCAGTGCGCTGAAAAAAGCCGGGCTGACCCTTGCCGATATCACCCCGCGTTACCTCGAAGCCCCCGACGGCGGCGCGGCGTTCGCCAATGGCAGCGTGGACGCCTGGGTGATCTGGGACCCGTTCTACGCGACCCAGCAACTCGACCACCACGCGCGCGTGATTGCCGACGGCAGCGACGGCCTGGCCAATTACAACCGCTTCTACCTGGCCACGACCCGGTTCGCCAAGGCGCATCCGGACGTGTTGCAGGTGACGTTCGACACCCTGCGCGAGACCGGCCAATGGGTCAAAGCCCATCCCAAGGAGGCCGCTGAAATCCTCGGCCCGCTGTGGGGCAACATCGCCCCGGCGACGGTGGAGCGCGCCAACAGCCGCCGCAGCTACGACATCATCCCGGTCAAGGTGGACAACCTCGCCGAACAGCAACGCATCGCCGACTACTACTACGCCGCCAAGCTGATTCCCAAGCCGCTCAAAGTCTCTGATATCACCGTGTGGACGCCGAAGCCATGAGCCGCCAGATCCACTTGTCAGCCTTCCTGCTGAGCGGCCCCGTGGTGCACAGCCATGCGGTGTGGCGCCATCCGGAAACTGTCGGCAATTACCTCGATCCCGAGTACTACGCGCGAGTGGCCAAGGTGGTGGAGGAGGGGCTGTTCGACTTTCTGTTCTTCGCTGATCGCCTGGCGGTGGGCGACCAGATGGGCGGCTCCCGCGAGTTGGCCTTGCGCTACGGCGCCCAGGACGCCACGCGCCTGGACCCGCTGCCGATCCTCTCCTACCTGATCGGCCAGACCCGCAAGTTGGGCCTGGGTGCGACGCGGTCCACCACCTATTACGAACCGGCACACATCGCCCGCGAGTTTGCCACCCTCGACCACCTGTCCAAGGGCCGTGCTGCCTGGAATATCGTCACCTCGATGAACGACAGCGAAGGGCGCCTGTTTGGCAAGGACAAGCACCTGGAACACGACCTGCGTTATGACCGCGCCGATGAATTTGTCGAAGTCGCGCTGAAGCTCTGGAACAGCTGGGGCAAGGACGCGTTGAAGCTCGATCGTGCCAGCGGCGTGCTCGCCGACCCGGCGTTGATCCAGTCGGTGCAGCACCAGGGCGAGTGGTTCAAGGTCGAGGGCCCGCTGAATATTCCGCGCACGCCCCAGGGGCGGCCGGTGCTGATCCAGGCCGGTTCCTCGGGACGTGGCCGTCGGTTTGGCGCGCGCTGGGCCGAAGCGATTTTCACCATTCACCCGCACCTGGCAGCCATGCGCGCGTTTCGCGATGACGTGCGCGCGCAGGTCGTGCAGCAAGGTCGAGAGGCCGACAGTTGCAAGGTGCTGACAGCGGTGATGCCGTTCATTGGCGGCAGCGAAGCCGAAGCCCGCGCCAAGCGCGACCAGCACAACGCCCTGGCGCGACCCGAACTGGGCCTGGTGACGCTGGCTTCGCAGTTGAATGTGGACCTGTCGCCCTTCCCGTTGAGCGCCACGCTGGCGGAAATCGCGCAGTCACCGCTGATCCACCCGGCTGCTGCGGAAAAGCTGCTGATGCAAGGCCCGCAGACCACCCTGGAACAACTCGGCCGGATCTTCGCCAGCAGCGTGCGCGTGCCGCAACTGGTAGGTACCGGGGCACAGATCGCCGACCAACTGGCCGAACTGTTCGAGCAGGGCGGTTGCGACGGGTTTGTAATTTCGCCGGGTTATTTGCCGGGGTCGTTTACTGAGTTTGTCGAGAGTGTGATTCCGCACCTGCAGCGCAAAGGCGTGTTCCGCAAAGCGTATGAGGGCTCCACGCTGCGCGAGCACTTGGGACTGGCTGACCTGCAGGCCTGACCGCAACTTGCGCGACACACGCGCTTTTTGTGGCACTGAGCTTTTTTATGGTGAGCAGTTTTTTTGTGGTGAACGGTTTTTTTGTGGCAAGCCCGCTTTTTTGTGGCGAGCGGGCTTGCCCCGCGTTGGGGCGCGCAGCGCCCCCAAAACCCAACCCCGCGGTGTACCTGGAAGAACGCGGTGACTGTATTTGGGGCCGCTGCGCAGCCCAACGCGGGGCAAGCCCGCTCACCACAGGTAAGCCCGCTCACCACATCCAAGCGGGCTCTCCACAGGCAAGCCCACTCACCACAGGCAAGCGGGTTCACCACGGGCAAGCCCACTCACCACAGAAAAGCCCGCTTACCGCATAACCAAGAACATCAATTTAAAAGGGATATTGAGCATGGCCACTTTCGATCACTTGACCCGTCGCCGCCTGCTCGGCATGGCCGGCCTCACCCTGGCTGGCCTGTCGCTGCCCGGCCTGGGCTTTGCCGCCGATGAACACGCCGGCCACAACACGCCCCAGGAGCCCGCCGGCACCGGAGACTTCATCCGCCTGGACGCGCCGCGCAAGCTGAAACTTGCCGTCAACCTCAACGCCGTGTGCCTGGCCCCGGTGGTGATCGCCCACGGCCAGGGCTTTTTCACCAAGCACAATCTCGACGTGGAGCTGGTCAACTTCGGCAACTCCACCGAAGTGCTGCTCGAAGCCATCGCCACCGGCAAGGCGGATGCGGGCGTGGGCATGGCGCTGCGGTGGCTCAAGGCGCTGGAGCAGGGCTTTGATGTGAAGCTCACTGCCGGCACCCATGGCGGTTGCCTGCGATTGCTCAGTGCCGTGAACGGCGGCGTGAGCAAGCTCGAAGACCTCAAGGGCAAGGCCATCGGCGTGACCGACATGGCCAGCCCGGACCGCAATTTCTTTTCGATCCTGCTGAAAAAGCACGGCGTCGACCCGGTGCGCGATGTCGAATGGCGCCTGTACCCGGCCGACCTGCTGGGCACTGCGCTGGAGCGTGGCGAAGTGCAGGCGGTGAGCGGCAGTGACCCGTTCATGTACCGCCTGATCAAGTCCGGCGTGGCACGCGAGCTGTCCACCAATCTGGTAGAGGAGTACGCCAACCTCAGCTGCTGCGTGGTCGGTGTCACCGGCAAGCTGGTGCGTGAAGACAAACGCGTAGTGGCGGCGCTGACCCAGGCGATTCTCGAAGCCCATGACTATTCCGTACAGCACCCGGAGGCCGTCGCCAAGGGCTTCCAGGCCTATGCGCTGAACACCTCCACCGAAGAAGTGCAGGCGATCCTCCACGACCACACCCACGGCCACCATGCGGTCGGCGCGGCGTTGACCCAGGAGATCACCACCTACGTGACCGACCTGAAAACCGTCGAAGTGATCAGCAAGGGCACCGACCCGGTGGAATTCGCCAAGGAGATCACCGCCGATGTCTTCAGCTGACGCCACAACCCTCAATCCGCCCGTGGCCCTCAAGGTCGGCTGGCAGGGCGCCGCCGTGGTGGCGGCCTGGGTGGCCGTCGCGCTGTTGATCAGCTATTGGCCCAACGCGACACGCAATTGGCCGATGACCCAGGGCCTGGCAAATCTGTGTATCGGCGTAGCGGTCGTGTTTATCCTGCTGAGCCTGCTCGGGCGCAAATTGACCAGGCTCGGGCTGCGCCTGCACACGGCGGCGCCTTGGCTGATCGCCCTTCCGGCGCTGTTGGGCCTCTGGGAGTTGCTCACCGCCAAACTGGCGCTGTTGCCGGTGCCGTTCTTTGCCCCACCGCAGGCCTTGCTCGCGGTGTACCTCGAAGACTACGCGCGGCTGGCCGACAGCCTGCTGCATTCGGCAGTGTTGCTGGGCTCCGGCGTGGCGCTGGGCGCCGCCACCGGCTTTGTCGCCGGCGTAGCCATCGGCTGGTCCACGCGGATCGGTTACTGGCTGCACCCGGTGTTGCGCATTCTCGGTCCAGTGCCGTCGACGGCGTTGTTGCCGCTGTGCTTTTTCCTGTTTCCCAGCAGCTGGAGCGCCAGCGTGTTCCTGATCGCGCTGGCCACCTGGTTTCCGGTCACGGTGCTGACCTGGTCCGGCGTCGCCAGCGTCGATAAAGCTTATTACGACGTGGCGCGCACCTTGGGCGCGAAGCAGGGCTTTCTGATTTTCAAGGTGGCGATTCCCGCCGCGTTGCCCCACGTTTTCGTCGGCCTGTTCATGGGCCTTGGCGCGTCGTTTTCCACCCTGGTCGTGGCGGAGATGATGGGCGTGAAATCCGGCATCGGCTGGTACCTGCAGTGGGCCCAGGGCTGGGCCGCCTACGCGAATATGTACGCTGCACTGTTGATCATGGCGTTGGCCTGTTCGGGGTTGATCACCGGGTTGTTCCTGGTGCGCGATCGGTTGTTGGCCTGGCAAAAAGGAACGATGAAATGGTAGCCCTGGCAACTGCAGTCGCCGCTTCCACGGGGTTGGCACTGCGTATTGAAAACCTCAGCCATGGCTTTGCCCTGGACGGTCAGCACCTGCCGGTATTGGAGCGGGTCTCCCTGGATGTTGCACCGGGCGAGTTCGTGGCGTTGCTCGGGCCTTCGGGCTGTGGCAAATCCACCTTGCTGCGGCTGGTGGCCGGCCTCGAACCTGCGGATGCCGGCAAGCTGCTGGCCGACGGCGAGGCCATCCTCGGCCCCGACCCGAGCCGCGTGGTAGTGTTCCAGGACCCGACCCTGTACCCGTGGCGCCGCGTGTGGGACAACGTCGCCATTGGCCTGGAAGCCCAGGGACTGCTCAAGACCCATGCCGGCAAGGTCGACGAGGCGCTGGAAAAAGTCGGTCTCAGCCAGTTTGCCCGTGCCTACCCTCGGCAATTATCCGGCGGCATGGCGCAACGTGTCGCGCTGGCGCGTGCGCTGGTCAACCAGCCGCGCTTGCTGATCCTCGATGAGCCCCTGGGCAAGCTCGATTCGCTGACGCGCATCACCATGCAAAAGGAACTCATCGACCTGTGGCAGCGCCAGGGCTACACGGCATTGCTGGTGACCCACGATGTGGAAGAGGCGCTGCTGCTGGCCAATCGGGTGATTGTGTTCAGCGACCGCCCGGCGAAAATCCAGGCGCAACTGCACATCGACAGGCCGTATCCACGGCACCGCGACGACCCGTATCTGGTCGACCTGCGGCGGCAGATTCTTGGCCTGCTGGGGCTGGGAGAAAGCTGGTAGTCAGCGCGCGTCTTTCAGCGCAATGGTCTGGCTGGTCGCGCTCAACACACCGGCGCGCTCGGCCAGGTAGCGCGCCGGCGGCTGGCCCACCGCCTTGCGGAACATGGTGATAAAGCCGCTGGCATTCTCATAGCCCAGGTCCAGGGCCACGGCTTGCACGCTCTGACCTTTGGCCAGGCGCTGCAACGACAGGATCACATGCAACTGCCGTCGCCAACGGCCGAAACTCAAGCCCAATTCCTCGAGCAGCAGGCGCGTCATGCTGCGCTCGCTCATGCCGATGCGCACCGCCCATTGGCCAAGCGTGGCCTTGTCGGCGGGTTCGGCCAGCAGGCTGTCGGCCAGGCGCCGCAGCCTCGGGTCCCGGGGCATCGGCAGGTGCAGCGCTTCGATGGGGGCAGCGGCCAGCTCGTCCAGCAGCGTGTTGATCAAGCGGCCCTGGGCGCCGGCCTCGTCATACAGCTGCGGGAAACTCACCGCCTTGCTGATCAACTCATGCAACAGGCCGGACACCGCCAGAGTGCAGCACTGCGGGGGCAGGGCGCAGGCGGCATCGGGGTCGATCAGCAGGCAATAGACTTCCGCCTCACCCGAGCCGCGCGCTGCATGGCAGGTGCCGCCGGGAATCCACAGTGCGCATTGCGGCGGGACGATCCAGATCCCTGCTTCGATTTCGCAGTGGATCACCCCGCGCAGGGTGTACATCAACTGGCCTTTGCGGTGCGCGTGTTGCGCGTGTTCCCAGGTGTCCGAGGCGCTGGTGGCACCCACCGCGACCACGGCACGCGGAAACACGTCGGCATCCTTGGCCATCAGTGGGTCGTGCAAGTCCAGGCGGTGGTGTCTCATGGCGCGTTCGCAGTTTGGCTGAATTGCGAAACAGTCTGGCTATTCTGTGCAATGCCGTCCAGTGCCGGGCTTATTATAGTGAGAGTCACTCTCATTAAGGAGCTTGGCCATGCGACTCGACAGTACAACGTTCCCCGTGGTGAAAATCGTCTTTGACGCCCCTAACGAAGGCGGGCCGGAGGATGCGTTCCTGGCCTTTGAACGCCTGTTGGCGAGGGAGCAAGCCTTCATGCTGCTGCACGAAAAATCCGCCGATGAAAACAACCACGAGCACTCCCACGAAGAGCGCAAGCAGGCGTCGATCTGGATGAAAAAGAACAAACAGGCGCTGCGCACGTTCGTCAAAGGCATGATCCAGGTCGAGCCCAGCGCCGCGCAACGCCTGGCCCTGAAGCCGTTTGCGGTCATGTTCGGCAAGGCCTGGGGCTATCCGCTGCTGGTGGTCGAATCCAAGGACCAGGCCTGGGCACTGGCGCGCGATGTGCTGGATGAGCAGGTGTCGGATGTGGCGCATTTCTGAGCTGCGCCAATACAAGCCTGTGGGCGCTGGCTTGCCTGCAATCGCGGTGTGTCGGCACTTCATGCATCAACTGACACACTGCCTTCGCGAGCAAGCCCGCTCCCACATTGGATTCGGGTCGGGCTTAGGCATCCAGGTGCATGGAGATCAAAGGTGGGGATTGGGGTAGCGCCTAGGCACCTGAGTGCATGGAGATCAAAAAGTGGGAGCTGGCTTGCCTGCGAAGGCGGTGTGTCAGGCACCTGATGCATCAGCTGACACACTACCTTCGCGGGCAAGCCCGCTCCCACATTGGAT
>NZ_JASCPP010000175.1:0-8373 GCF_029959745.1 Pseudomonas sp. PS01298
GGCTTGCCCTACGTTGGGCTGCGCAGCAGCCCCCAACCCTGACTGGAGTTTTTCCCAGACAAACTGCGGCGGCCTTATTGGGGCTGCTGCGCAGCCCAACGCAGGGCAAGCCTGCTCACCACGAGGGTGAGGCTGCCAGAGTGGGTGCACCTGTCACTGGTGGTGAGGCTGCCAGATGGAGCGCACCTGCCAGGGTAGGCAAATCTCACCCAGCAAGCCCGGCGTAGCGCTTCAGTCGAGGGTGTAACGCACCGACAGTGCGCCCTTTTTCTCCGACAGGGCCAGGATGGTCACTTGGCCCAGTTCGCTCAGCGCCTGTACATGCGTGCCGCCGCAGGCGTAGGCCGGCAGTTCGCCGAAGCCGACTTCGCGGGTGCCGTCTTGCAGGGTCATATGGCGCGGATAGTCGGCGGCAATCCACTGGTTGACTTGCTGTTGAATCGTCTCGGCCTCGAGGACTTGGGCGGCGTCGCCACGGATAAACGTGATCTTGCCTTCGCCCGGCCAGTGATGCGCCTTGATCGGCATCCAGCCCAGGGTCTCGCCAACGTTGCCGATCAAGTGCCCGGCGGAATGCAGGCGTGTGTGCAGGGCGCGGCGCTGCTCGTCGACCCGTGCGGTAATCAAGCCACGCGCCACGGGGCGGTCGGTGTAGTGCACCACGCGATCGGCTTCCTGGGTGACGCGCAGGACGTTGGCCTCGCCGAGCCAGCCGGTGTCGAAAGGTTGCCCGCCGCCTTGCGGGTGGAAGAGGGTTGACTGCAGGGTGACGGCAAAGAGGTCTTCGTGCGGCGTGCAGTCCAGCACTTCAAGCTCGGCAGTCAGGTGATCGTGGGTGAAAAACAGGCGCTCGGTCATTATCTACATCCGCATCAAGGTTCTGCGAGCAGTATAAATAGTGCGTGGATGGGTGATAATCCGCTCAACTCTCAATGGACCTGTGCGCTATGAGCATCAATCTTCCCTTGCCGCTGCTGGGTGAAATGGCGATTTTCGTCAAGGTAGTGGAAGCCGGCAGCTTTTCCGAGGCGGCCCGGCAGATGGGGGCTTCGCCGTCTTCGGTGAGTCGCAGCATCTCGCGCCTGGAAAAGGCCCTGGCCACCCGTTTGCTGCAACGCACTACGCGCAAACTGCGCCTGAGCGAGGGCGGGGAAGAGGTGTTCAAGCGTTGCCAGGAGATGGTCAACGCGGCGCGTTCGGTCATGGAGATCAGCGGCCAGTTCACCCATGAGGCCGAAGGTCAGGTGCGGGTCAGTGTGCCCAAGGCGGTGGGGCGGTTTGTGGTGCACCCGCATATGCCGGAGTTTCTGCGGCGCTACCCCAAGGTCGATGTGCAACTGATCCTCGAGGACCGGCACGTGGACCTGATCGATGACAACGTGGACCTGAGCATCCGCATCACCGACAGCCCGCCGCCGGGGCTGGTCGGACGGCAGCTGTTGCCCATCGAGCACTTGTTGTGCGCGACCCCACAGTACCTGGCCGAGCACGGCACGCCGGGTCACCCCCAGGATTTGCTCGCACACAGCTGCATCTACCTGGGTGAAACCCCGACGGACTCACGCTGGAAATTTCGCCAGGCGGGCAAGACGGTGACGGTGGGTGTGCACGGACGTTATGCGGCGAACCACACCGGGGTACGCCTGGATGCGGTGTTGCAGCATGTGGGGATTGGCAGCCTGCCGTATTTCACCGCGCGGCATGCCTTGGAGGAGGGGCGCTTGGTGCAGGTGTTGCCGGCATGGGACTTTATTGCGTCCTACCATGGCGAGGCGTGGTTGCTGCATTCGCCGACGCGGTACCTGTCGCCGAAGTTGCGGGTGTTTATCGACTATCTGGTGGAATGCATGGCGAAGGAGCCGACATTGCGCCGCCAACACCTGGTAGGAGCCGGCTCGCCGGCGATGGGCCCTTGAAGTCACCGCTGGACTCAAGGCCGCCATCGCCGGCAAGCCGGCTCCTGCAAGGGAAATCGTGGGGGTTGATCAGTGCTTGCTCTGGTCCTGCGGCATGGCCAGCAGCTGCTTTTCCTGGTTCCAGTCGAACGGTTCGTCGTTCTGTTCGGCTTCGAAGCGACGCTCTTCCAGGGCCTGGTACAGGTCCAGTTCTTCGTCAGGCATGAAGTGCAGGCAGTCACCACCGAAGAACCACAGCAGGTCGCGCGGTACCAGGTGGGCAATCTGTGGGTAGCGCAGGATGACCTGGCTCATCAGGTCCTGGCCCAGGTACTGGCTTTCGATCGGGTCGATCGGCAGCAGGGCGCGCAATTCGTCGAAGCGCTCCAGGAACAGGGTGTGGCTTTCCTCGGGTACCTGTTCGGCTTCGCCGACGGCAACCAGGATGCTGCGCAAGTGGTCGAGCAAGACGAGATGATCGGCAACGACGTTGGACACGAGATAAGTCCTCTAAAGCAAAAACGGGCGCGAGAGTATATAGCCCTCGCGCCCGTATTTATATGACCGCTGGACTCAGCGGACTTTACCCTCGGTGTGTTCCAGCTCTTCCTTGCTGAAATCATCCACGTCGATCACCTTGCGCCGCGCCGCCTCGGCGTCACGCAGGGTCTGTGCTTCAGCCGGTTGCAGCACGCCGGCGTGCAATGCAGCGTCGATCGCATGTTCGCCGGCAGTCGGCTTGACCTGGCCGCTTTTGAGCGCGCTGTGCAGTTTTTTCTGCAGTGGGTGGCTGGCACCCAGCAGGTCGTAGGCATGTTGCAGGGCGCCCACCGGATCTTCCGCCGATTGTGGGCGGTAGCAGCCGGCCAGCAGTTCTTCCAGGGTCGGGTCGCCTTTGGCACGGCCAATCACCGCGGCCACTTCGGCATCCAGCGCGTCGGACGGCCCGGTATGGCGACGCCCGAACGGGAACACGATGACCCGCAGCAGGCAGCCCAGTACCTTGTTCGGGAAGTTGCTGAGCAGTTCATCCAGTGCGCGCTCCGACTCGCCGAGGCTTTCTTCCATGGCCCAGGCGAACAGCGGTTCCAGGTGATCCGGCGAATCCAGGTCGTGATAACGCTTGAGTGCTGCCGAGGCCAGGTACATGTGGCTCAGCACATCGCCCAGGCGCGCGGACAGGCGTTCGCGGCGCTTCAACTCGCCGCCGAGCAGCATCATGCTCAGGTCGGCGAGCAGGGCGAAGGCGGCAGCCTGGCGATTCAGGGCGCGGAAGTAACCTTGGCTGAGGCGGTTGCCCGGGGCTTTTTCGAAGTGGCCCACGCCCAGGTTCAGCACCAGGGTGCTGGCGGCGTTGCTCACGGCGAAACCGATATGCTGCATCAGCAGGCCGTCGAACTCCTTGAGTGCCTGGTCATGGTCTTCGCGACCGGCCAGGGCCATTTCCTTGAGCACGAACGGATGGCAGCGGATGGCGCCCTGGCCGAAGATCATCAGGTTGCGCGAGAGGATGTTCGCGCCTTCTACCGTGATGAAGATCGGCGCACCCTGCCAGCTGCGGCCCAGGTAGTTGTTGGGGCCCATGATGATGCCCTTGCCGCCGTGCACATCCATGGCGTGACTGATGCATTCACGACCGCGCTCGGTCAGGTGGTACTTGAGGATCGCCGACAGCACCGAGGGTTTTTCGCCCAGGTCGACGGCATTGGCGGTGAGCATGCGCGCGCTGTCCATCAGCCAGGCGTTGCCGCCGATGCGCGCCAGGGCTTCCTGGATACCTTCGAAGGCCGACAGCGGCACGTTGAACTGCTCACGCACCTGGGCGTACTGGCCGGTGACCAGGCTGGTGAACTTGGCGGCGCCGGTGCCGACAGCGGGCAGGGAGATCGAACGGCCGACCGACAGGCAGTTCATCAACATCATCCAGCCCTTGCCGAGCATTTCCTGGCCACCAATGAGGAATTCCAGGGGGATGAACACGTCCTTGCCGGAGTTGGGGCCGTTCATGAAGGCGGCGCCCAGGGGCAGGTGGCGACGGCCGATTTCCACGCCGGGAGTGTCGGTGGGGATCAGCGCCAGGCTGATGCCCAGGTCTTCTTCCTCGCCCAGCAGGTGGTCCGGGTCATGCGCCTTGAAGGCCAGGCCGAGCAAGGTCGCGACCGGCCCCAGGGTGATGTAGCGTTTTTCCCAGTTGAGGCGCAGGCCGAGGGTTTCCTTGCCTTCCCATTCGCCTTTGCAGATCACGCCGGTGTCGGGCATGGCGCCTGCGTCGGAGCCGGCCAGCGGGCCGGTCAGGGCGAAGCAGGGGATGTCATCGCCGCGCGCCAGGCGGGGCAGGTAGTGGTTGCGTTGCTCATCGGTGCCGTAGTGCAGCAGCAATTCGGCCGGGCCGAGTGAGTTGGGCACCATCACGGTCGACGCCAGGTCGCCGCTGCGGGTGGCGAGCTTCATCGCGACCTGTGAGTGCGCATACGCGGAGAAGCCCTTGCCGCCGTATTCCTTGGGAATGATCAGGGCGAAGAAACCGTGGGTCTTGATGTGCTCCCAGGCAGCGGGCGGCAGGTCCATGGCCTGGCCGATTTCCCAGTCGCTGACCATGGCGCAGAGTTCTTCGGTCGGGCCGTCGATGAACGCTTGTTCTTCTTCGGTCAGTTGCGCCTTGGGATAGGCCAGCAACTTATCCCAGTCCGGGCGACCGCTGAACAGTTCGCCGTCCCACCACACGGTGCCGGCGTCGATGGCATCGCGCTCGGTCTCGGACATCGGCGGCAGGACTTTCTGGAACCAGCTGAACAGCGGCTTGGTGAAGTATTGGCGGCGCAGGTCCGGTAGCAACAACGGCGCCGCAACGGCGGCCAGCAGCACCCAGAAGATCAGCAGCAACCAGCCGGGAGCGTGACTCCAGGCGCCCATCGCCAACAGGTAGACGGCGACCACGCCCAGGGCGGGCAGGGGCGCGGTGCGCCGGTGTGCCAGGTAGGCAATGCCGACCACCAGAACCAGTATCCACAACAACAGCATATTCAATCCTCCGTGAAACCAGGGGCGAAACCACCAACGAGCTTAGTCGGCATCCGAGCAAGCGGGGTGATCAGGGTGTAACGAGTTGTGCTGGAAGCACCCATCTTCAGGCGCCGACATTTGGCCGAATCGTCGTTATCTCTGTGGCGGACCTGTCGTTAAACTCAAGGCTTCCTTCGGAGATTAAGCTCATGGATACGTACCTGAGTCCCAGCCGCTTCATCGATAGTGACCACCCTGCGGTGGTGGAGTTCGCCGAAAAACATCGTGGTCCCAGCGCGGATTTAAGTGACCAGGCGGTCAGTCTTTATTACGCCGTACGTGAGGCGATTCGCTACAACCCCTACACCTTCAGTCGCGACCCAGACACCCTGAGCGCCAGCTATGCCCTGGCTGCCGGCGAAAGCTACTGCGTGCCCAAGGCCACCTTGCTCGCTGCCTGTGCCCGCCACTGCGGGATCCCGGCACGCATCGGCCTGGCCGACGTGCGCAATCACCTGTCGACGCCACGCCTGATCGCGTTGCTCAAAAGCGATGTGTTCGCCATGCACGGCTACACCGAACTGTACCTGCGCGGTCGCTGGGTCAAGGCGACGCCGGCGTTCAACAGCCAATTGTGCGAGTTGTTCGATGTGCCACCGCTGGAGTTCGATGGCCTCCACGACAGTGTTTTCCATGCGTTCAATCGCCAGGGCCGGCGCTCGATGGAGTACGTGGTGGACCACGGGCAATTTCCCGACGTGCCCGAGGCATTTTTCTTCGCCCATATCCAGCAGTGTTACCCGCACTTGTTTGCCGAGGACATGCCGACGTTGCTGGGCGATATGCAGAGTGATTTGAGCCGCGCGTGAACCGGCGTATGCTGCTGCGTTCATCTAGCCATGTTCATCAACAATAAGGCGCGGTCATGCTGAAAATCTGGGGTCGTAAAAATTCATCAAACGTCAGGAAGGCACTCTGGTGCGCCGAGGAACTCGGCCTGGACTATGAGGCAATTGATGCGGGCGGGGCTTTTGGTGTGGTCGACACGCCGCAATACCGGGCGTTGAACCCCAACGGCCGGGTGCCGATGATCGAAGACGGTGACTTCGTGTTGTGGGAATCCAACACCATCGTGCGTTATCTGTGTGCCAAGCAGGCATCCAGCTTGTATCCCACTGACCTGAAGGCGCGGGCCAACGCCGAAAAGTGGATGGATTGGACCACGTCGACCTTCGCCGACCCGTTCAGGACCGTGTTCTGGGGCGTGCTGCGCACCCCCGCGGACAAGCAGAACTGGGACACCATCCACGCCGGGCGCAAGACCTGTATCGATGTGCTCAAGACCGTCGACCAGGCGCTCGCAGTGCAGCCGTACCTGTCGGGCAATGAAATCGGCATGGGCGATATTCCCCTGGGCAGCTTCATCTACGCCTGGTTTGAAATGCCCATCGAACGGCCTTCGATGCCCCACCTGGAGGCCTGGTACCAGCGCCTGCAGCAGCGTCCGGCCTACCGCAAGGCGGTCATGACTGCGTTGACTTAATACCCACTATTAATACGGGTGACTGTACTTGTGCGGCGCGGGCAAGCACCATGCTTGTCATGCGCCGCCGTTGAACTACGTGGGCTGCGCCCTCATCTATTGTTTCTATTCCCTTCTTTGGTGCGTAATCCGATATGAGTTCCGCTCTGTCCATCCGGCAGCTAACCAAAACCTACGGCAACGGTTTCCAGGCCCTGAGTGGTATCGATCTGGACGTTGCCGAGGGTGATTTCTTCGCCTTGCTCGGCCCCAACGGTGCCGGCAAATCCACCACCATCGGTATCCTCTCGACACTGGTCAACAAGACCAGCGGCACGGTGAATATCTTCGGGCATGACCTGGACAAATCCCCGGCGGCGCTCAAGCGTTCGATCGGCGTGGTGCCCCAGGAATTCAACTTTAACCAGTTTGAAAAGACTTTCGACATTGTCGTGACCCAGGCGGGTTATTACGGCATTCCGGCGAAAGTCGCCAAGGAACGCGCCGAGCAGTACCTGACCCAGTTGGGCCTGTGGGACAAGCGCGACGTGCCTTCGCGCTCGCTGTCCGGCGGCATGAAGCGGCGCCTGATGATCGCCCGCGCGCTGGTCCATGAGCCGCGCCTGCTGATCCTCGACGAGCCCACCGCTGGCGTGGACATCGAGCTGCGCCGTTCGATGTGGACCTTCCTCACCGAGCTGAACCAGAAGGGCATCACCATCATCCTCACCACCCACTACCTGGAAGAGGCTGAGCAGCTGTGCCGCAACATCGGCATCATCGACCATGGCACCATCGTCGAGAACACCAGCATGCGTAACCTGCTGGGCCAGTTGCATGTGGAGACTTTCCTGCTCGACCTGAAGAACAACCTGTCGGTCTCGCCGCAACTGCTCGGCTACCCGAGCCGCCTGGTGGACAGCCATACCCTGGAAGTCCAGGTGGACAAGGCCATGGGCATCACCGCGCTGTTCACCCAGTTGGCAGCCCAGAACATTGAAGTGCTGAGCCTGCGCAATAAAACCAATCGCCTCGAGGAGTTGTTCGTGTCCCTGGTGGAGAAAAATCTGGCGAAGGTGGCGGTATGAGTTCCGAACTGCAACCCAACATCGTCGCGCTGCAAACCATCGTCTACCGCGAAGTGAAGCGCTTTACCCGGATCTGGCCGCAGACCCTGCTGCCGCCGGCGATCACCATGGTCCTGTACTTCGTGATCTTCGGTAACCTGATCGGCCGGCAGATTGGCGACATGGGTGGCTTCACCTACATGGAGTACATCGTGCCGGGCCTGATCATGATGTCGGTGATCACCAACTCCTACGGCAACGTGGTCTCCAGCTTCTTCGGCAGCAAGTTCCAGCGCTCCATCGAGGAGCTGATGGTCTCGCCGGTCTCGCCGCACACCATCCTGATCGGCTACACCCTGGGCGGCGTGCTGCGTGGCCTGATGGTCGGGGTGATTGTGACGCTGCTGTCGCTGTTCTTCACCCACCTGCAGGTACACCACCTCGGGGTCACCTTGCTGGTGGTGGTGCTGACTGCGACGATCTTCTCGCTGCTTGGCTTCATCAACGCGGTGTTTGCGCGCAACTTCGATGACATCTCGATCATCCCGACTTTCGTGCTGACACCGCTGACGTACCTGGGCGGGGTGTTCTACTCCATCACCTTGCTGCCGCCGTTCTGGCAGACCGTGTCGCTGGCCAACCCGGTGCTGCACATGGTCAACGCCTTCCGCTACGGCATCCTGGGCGTGTCGGACATCAAGATCAGCGTGGCGATCACCTTCATGCTCGTGGCGACCGTGGTGCTGTATATCGGTTGTGCGCGGTTGCTGGTGAGCGGGCGTGGGATGCGTACGTAACCTCGACGCGGTCAAAAATGTGGGAGCGGGCTTGCTCGCGAATGCAGTCTGTCAGTCGATACATCTCTGACTGATCCACCGCATTCGCG
>NZ_JASCPP010000176.1:0-8079 GCF_029959745.1 Pseudomonas sp. PS01298
CGCGTGCGCGCCCTCGAAGACTCAACGCGGTAAAAAATGTGGGAGCTGGCTTGCCTGCGATAGCGGTGGTGAATGACACACCGCCATCGCAGGCAAGCCAGCTCCCACAGTTGATGTGGGGTGTTCGTGCTATTTGCGCACTACCAGATCCAGCACCTCATCCCGGTCCTTGATCTTCTGCAACACGATCTCCGAGCGAATATCCATCACCCCCGCCGTGCGGTTCAGGTGGTTCACGATGAAGTCCGAAAAATGCTTGAGGTTGCGTGCCTGCACCCGCAGCACATAGTTGCTGGCGCCGGTGATCACATAGGCACTGGCGACCTCCGGCCAGCCTTGCACCTTCTTGATGAACGTCTCGTGCCAATCCTCCACATCCTGGCGCAATGACAGGTGGACGATGGCCTCCAGCTCAATCCCCAACTGCTCGGCATTCAGGACCGCGCGGTAGCCGCTGATGATTCCCTCGCTCTCCAGCAGGCGCAACCGGCGCAGGCAGGCGGAGGGCGACAGGGCGACCTTTTCCGCCAGTTCCTGGTTGCTGATACGCCCATCCTGTTGCAGGAAATGCAGGAGGCGAAGGTCGGTGGCGTCAAGAATCATGGTTAGAATAAATCCGCGTATTTGGAGGTTAAATTCGAATTTCCTACAGCTTAATTAGCCTGTTACCCACCACTTTGCACGAAAATTCTCTAAAGCTTCGTTCATTATTTGGTCCATATTCCTTATAAAAACCAGGACAGCCCATGACCCTTCGAAGCCATTGCCAAGCCCTAGACGCCCAGGACCCCCTGGCGCCGCTGCGTCAACAGTTCGCCTTGCCGGCGGGCGTGATCTACCTCGACGGCAACTCCCTTGGTGCACGCCCGGTAACCGCGTTGGCGCGGGCGCAGGCGGTGATCGCCGAAGAGTGGGGCAACGGCTTGATTCGCAGTTGGAACAGCGCGGGCTGGGCGGATCTGTCGCAGCGCCTGGGCAATCGCCTGGCACCACTGATCGGTGCGCGCGACGGCGAAGTGGTGATCACCGATACCACCTCGATCAACCTGTTCAAAGTGCTCAGCGCGGCGCTGAGCGTGCAGCGCCAGCGCACGCCGGCGCGCAAGGTGATTGTCAGCGAAGCGAGCAACTTTCCTACCGACCTGTATATCGCCGAAGGCCTTGCCGAACTGCTGCAACAAGGCTATTCCCTGCGGCTGGTCAACAGCCCCGACGAGTTGCCCGAAGCCATCGACCAGGACGTGGCAGTGGTGATGCTCACCCACGTCAACTACAAGACCGGCTACATGTACGACATGCAGGCACTCACCGCCTTGAGCCATGAGTGCGGCGCGTTGAGCATCTGGGACCTGGCGCATTCGGCAGGCGCGGTGCCCATCGACCTGCACGCGGCGGGGGCTGATTACGCGATTGGCTGCACCTATAAATACCTGAACGGCGGGCCAGGCTCCCAGGCGTTTGTGTGGGTGAATCCGGAGTTGGTGGATGTGGTGCGCCAGCCATTGTCGGGCTGGTTCGGGCACACTCGGCAGTTCGCCATGGAGTCGACCTACGCGCCCAGCAGCGGCATTGCACGCTACCTGTGCGGCACGCAGCCGATCACTTCGTTGGCCATGGTCGAATGCGGCCTGGAGATTTTTGCCCAGACCGACATGGCCAGCCTGCGCGCCAAGTCGCTGGCCCTGACCGACCTGTTTATCGACCTGGTGGAAGCCCGTTGCGCCGCCCACGACCTCGTACTGATCACCCCGCGTGACCACGCCCGGCGAGGCAGCCATGTGAGCTTCGAACACCCTGAAGGCTACGCGGTGATCCAGGCGTTGATCGCCCGTGGCGTGATCGGCGATTACCGCGAGCCGCGCATCATGCGCTTTGGCTTTACCCCGCTGTACACCAGCTTTACCGAGGTGTGGGACGCCGTGGAGATTCTCGGTGAAATTCTCGACAACGCCACATGGGACCAGGCGCAATTCAAAGTGCGCAACAGCGTTACTTAAGCGCAACACCTTTCACATGTTGTAGCGGGCTGGCCTGCGATGGCGATGGTGAATTCACCGACATCATCGCAGGCCAGCCAGCTCCCCCAGGGTCCAACACCGGCAGTAACCATCACAATAATAAAGGGGCACCCCACGTGACCACGCCAGACAACGGCTTTGCAGAGATTACCCACCGCGAACTGGGCCTCAGGCGCCAGCTCACTTCCGGCCAGATGAGCATGATCGCCATCGGTGGCGCGATCGGTACCGGGCTGTTCATGGGCAGCGCCTATGCCATCGGCTATGCCGGGCCGAGTGTGCTGATCAGCTACGCCATCGGCGCGCTGATCACCTTGCTGCTGATGGGCTGCCTGGCCGAGATGACGGTGGCCCATTCCACCTCCGGCTCGTTTGGCGCCTACGCCGAGTTCTACGTCAGCCCGCTGGCCGGATTCCTGGTGCGTTATGCCTACTGGGCGGCGATCGTGCTGGCGGTGGGCGCCGAGGTCACGGCGGTGGCGATGTACATGAAGTACTGGTTCGCCAACGTACCGGAATGGGTATGGATCGTGTCGTTTTCCAGCGTGCTGATCCTGCTCAATGCGATCAGCGTGAAGACCTTCGGCACCTTCGAATACTGGTTCTCGACCATCAAGATCAGCGCCATCGTCGCCTTCATCCTCCTCGCCGTCTACGTCGTGTTCGGCTCCGGTAACCCGGAATACGGCGTACAGAACTACACGGCCCACGACGGCTTTTTCCCGCATGGCCTGAGCGGCATGTGGATCGCGGTGATCGTGTCGATCTTCAGCTACCTCAGCGTGGAGATGATCGCCGTCGCCGCCGGTGAAGCGGCTGACCCGGAACAAGCGGTGAAAAAGGCCTTTCGCGCGACCATCGTGCGACTGGTGGTGTTCTACCTGCTGACCTTGGCGCTGATGCTCGCCATCGTGCCGTGGAACCAGGCGGGCCAGACCCAGAGCCCGTTCGTCACGGTGATGCAGACCATCGGCATTCCCGGGGCGACCGGGGTGATGAATTTCGTGATCCTGATCGCGGCGCTGTCGGCGATGAACAGCCAGCTCTACATCACCACGCGGATGATGTTCAGCCTGTCTCGCGCAGGTTTTGCGCCCAAGTCCATGGGCGCCCTGAGCAAGAGCGGCATCCCGTTGAATGCGCTGTTGCTGTCCAGCTCGGGCATCGCGCTGGCAACCTTGCTTAACGTGGTGTACCCGGAAAGCTCGTTCACCCTGATGATGGCGATCTCGATGTTTGGCGCGATCTTCACCTGGTTCATGATCTTCCTCACGCACCTGTTCTTCCGGCGCTATCGCCAGCGCCATGGCGGCGCGAAGCTGTCGTTCGAACTGCGCTTGTTTCCCTACAGCACCTTGCTCGGCCTGGTGCTGATGGGCGCGGTGATGATCACCACGTACTTCACCGACGCATTCAAGATGACCCTGGTGTTTGGCGTGCCGTTCCTGCTGATCCTGTCGGCGGTGTATTACGGGTTTTTCCGCAAGGGCAGGGCCAAGGCATCGAACAAGGCCCTGGCGTAACCCGGCAAATGTTCGAACGAGCGTGCGCATAACAGCAATCGGCGACAGGCCCAGTCCTCCTTGAGCGGCAGGGCCCTGAAGCGGCGTTCCAGCGGCCAGCGTTCCAGCGCAGCCTGGGGCACGATGCCCAGCCCGGCGCCGCCGGCGACCATGCGAATCAGCCCATCAAAGCCATCGGCGCGAATGCGCGTCTGCAAGCGAAAACCCGCGTGCAGCGCCTGCTCCTCCAGGTACACCGCGAGTGCGCTGTTGGCGGCCAGGCCTACGTAGTCGTATTGCAGGCTGTCGATGAAACTCGCCGTGGTCAACGGATGATCGAGGGGCATGATCAGCACCAGCGGGTCGTCGCGAAACGCCAGCGTCTGCAAACCGTGGGTGTCGACCGCATCAGAGATGATTCCCAGGTCGGCCGTGCCTTGGCGCAAGGCCTGGGTGATGCGCAGGCTCGGCAGCTCCTGCAGGTCGATATCCAGGTTGGCGTGTTCGCGCAGGAAATCCGCCAGCAGTTCCGGCAGGTATTCGCTGAGCGCGGTGGTGTTGCACAACAGGCGCACCTGGCCTTTGACGCCATTGGCGTATTCCGCGAGGTCCTGTTGCAGGTGGTCGGCCTGTTGCAACAGCAGGCGCGCGTGGCGGGCCAGGGCTTTGCCGGCCGGCGTTGGGGTGACGCCACGACGGCCGCGCTCAAGAAAGGCGATGCCCAGCGAGGCCTCCATCGCCCGGATGCGCGCGCTGGCCGCCGCCAGGGACAGATGACTGCGCGCGGCGCCGGCGGTGATGTTGCCGGTGTCGAGGATGTGCAGGTAGAGGCGCAGGTCGACCAAGTCAAAGTGCATGGCGGGTATTCTCGGGTGATTGGCTCGCCAGCGATGGCGTCATCAGCCTCACGCAAAACAAGAGGCTGCCTCAGTATATGGCGAATTTCCCGCCGGATCGAAACCCCTCACAATCGCCCCATGAATACCTTCCTGACCTTTTACCAAAACCTCGGCCCAGCCCTGACGCTGCTGGTGATTGGCACCTTCCTGCTGGCCGGCACCGTCAAGGGGGTGATCGGCCTCGGCCTGCCCACCGTCGCCATGGGCATGCTCGGCCTGGCTATGCTGCCGGCGCAGGCTGCGGCGTTGCTGATCATTCCCTCGACAGTTACCAACCTCTGGCAACTGGCCTTCGGCGGACACCTGAGCGCGTTGTTCAAGCGCCTGTGGCCGCTGCTGTTGCTGATTTTTCTCGGCACCGGGCTCGGCAGCGTGTGGCTGGGCATGGACGGCGGCCATTGGGTGGTGCGTGCGCTCGGCGGAGCCTTGCTGGTGTACGCATTGAGCGGGCTGTTTTTGCCCACGCTCAAGGTAAAGCCCGAGACCGAACGCTGGCTCGGCCCGCTGTGTGGGCTGATCACGGGGGTGATCACCTCGGCCACCGGTGTGTTTGTGATTCCGGCTGTGCCGTACCTGCAGGCATTGGGTTTGAACCGCGATGAGTTGGTGCAGGCGCTGGGCCTGTCGTTCACGGTTTCGACGCTGGCGCTGGCCGCCGGTTTGGCCTGGCGCGGCAGCCTCGGCGGTGGCGAAATCAACGCCTCGATGTTGGCGTTGTTCCCGGCGCTGCTGGGGATGTGGCTAGGCCAGACGCTGCGCCAGCGCATCAGCGCGGTGGTATTCAAACGCGTATTTTTCATCGGTATGGCGCTGTTGGGGGGTCACCTGCTGATTAGCGGATAATTCACAAGTGCGCAGTTATTCGTGCGTACGGGTCAAATGTATTTTGCTGCACCACCGCTTATTCCCAGGGTTACGAGTCGCTAGTCTGCCGCCAGACATTTCTAACCCCTTGGATCCCTGCGATGAAAAAAGTCCTCCTGCTCAACGGCGGTAAAAAATTCGCCCACTCCGATGGTCGCTACAACGCCACCCTGCACGACGCCGCCGTGGCCGTGCTGGACCGTGGCGGTATCGACGTCAAAGTCACCCACATCGACGAAGGCTACGATGTCGCCGAAGAAGTGGCCAAATTCCTCTGGGCCGACGTGATCATCTACCAGATGCCCGGCTGGTGGATGGGCGCACCGTGGATCGTCAAAAAGTACATCGACGAGGTCTTCACCGAAGGCCACGGCAGCCTGTACGCCAGCGACGGCCGCACCCGTTCCGATTCGTCGCAGAAATACGGTAGCGGCGGCCTGATCCAGGGCAAGCAGTACATGCTCTCGCTGACCTGGAACGCGCCGCAGCAAGCCTTCGACGACCCGAGCGATTTCTTTGAGGCCAAGGGTGTCGACGCGGTGTACTTTGCGTTCCACAAGGCCAACGAGTTCCTCGGCATGACCGGCCTGCCGACCTTCTTGTGCGTGGACGTGATGAAACGCCCGGCCATCGAGGCCGACGTGGCGCGCTACGAGCAGCACCTGGCGCAGGTGTTCAACCTCTCGGTGTAAGCTGGCAGGAATCGATAAAGAGGACAGCCTGTGAAAGCCCGATCCGATGAGCTCCAGATCTTCGTCAGCGTGATTGAATGCGGTTCGATTTCCGCCGCAGCGGAGCAGGTCGGGCAGACGCCCTCGGCGGTCAGCCGCACCCTGTCGCGCCTGGAAGCCAAGCTCGACACCACGTTGATCAACCGCACCACGCGGCGCATGGACCTGACCGAGGAAGGTAAGTACTTCTTCGAGCAGGCCAAGGTGATCCTGGCGCAGATGGAGGAGCTGGAAGAACGCTTGTCGTCGCGTCAGAAAAATCCGGCCGGGCGCCTGCGCATCAATGCTGCCGTACCGTTCATGCTGCATGGGATCGTGCCGTACATCGACGAGTTTCGCCGTTTGTACCCGGATATCCAGCTGGAGCTGAACAGCGATGACTTGATCATCGACCTGCTGGAACAGAGCACCGACATCGCCATTCGCATCGGCGTGCTGGCCGATTCGACCCTGCATGCGCGCGCCCTCGGCTGGTCGCCGCTGCATATCCTCGCCAGCCCTGAATACCTCAAGCAGCACGGCGCCCCGGCAACGGTGGCCGAGCTGGCCGAGCACACGTTGCTGGGGTTCACCCAGACCGAAACCCTCAACCACTGGCCATTGCGCCATGTGGAGGGCGACCGCTGGCTGATCCAGCCGGGGATTGCTGCGTCGAGTGGCGAAACCCTGCGTCACCTGGCCTTGGCAGGGCAGGGGATTTGCTGCCTGTCGAATTTCATGACCCTGGAAGACATCAGCGCCGGGCGCCTGGTGCCGGTGCTGGAAGCGTTCAATACCGGTTATCGCCAGCCGATCCACGCGGTGTTCTACCGCAACTCGCAACTGGCGCTGCGCATCCAGTGCTTCCTGGACTTCATCCAGGCCAAATTGGCGCGCTATGCCCGTTGATTCGTGACCTGCGCGCAAGAGTGAATT
The DNA here is from genome assembly GCF_029959745.1 of Pseudomonas sp. PS01298. Classification (NCBI taxonomy): domain Bacteria; kingdom Pseudomonadati; phylum Pseudomonadota; class Gammaproteobacteria; order Pseudomonadales; family Pseudomonadaceae; genus Pseudomonas; species Pseudomonas sp. PS01298. The sequence goes on from NZ_JASCPP010000176.1 coordinate 6,930, forward strand.
GGGCACCAGGGGCTTATTCGCCAGGGAGGGGTCCGTAACAATGGGCCCATCACTTACCCAGTCAGGAGCACACTCCATGAACGTATTCGTCACCGGCGCTGCAGGTTTTATCGGCGGCTCCATCGCCACGGGCCTGGTCAAGGCCGGCCATCACGTTACCGGCCTGGTGCGCAGCGCCGAGCAAGCGGCTGAAATGAGCGCCCTGGGCATTACCCCAGTCATCGGCACCCTGGATGACGCCGGCGTATTGACCGAGCAGGCCAAGCGCGCCGATGCGGTGATCAACGCTGCGAGCAGCGACCATCGTGCTGCCGTGGAAACCTTGCTGGCGGCGTTGAAAGGTTCGAACAAGCCATTCCTGCACACCAGCGGTTCGAGCATTGTTGGTGATGCATCCGGCGGCAAGGCCAGTGATGTCATCTACTTTGAAGACAACCTGCCGGCGCCGACGGTCGACAAGGCTGCGCGCGTGGCCATCGACAACCTGATCCTGGCGGCCGCCAACGACGGCGTGAACTCGGCGGTGATCTGCAACACCTTGATCTACGGGCACAGCCTGGGTGTGAAGCGGGACAGCGTGCAATTGCCGCGCTTGCTCAAGCAGGCCCGCAAGAGCGGCGTGGTGCGCCACGTGGGGACCGGGCAGAACATCTGGTCCAACGTGCACATTGACGACGTGGTGGCCCTGTATCTGCTGGCGCTGACCAGGAACGTGCCGGGCACCTTCTACTTTGTGGAAAGCGGCGAGGCGGCGTTTATCGACATGACCACCGCGATTGCCGCCGCCCTGAACCTGGGCCAGCCGCAGGATTGGCCATTGGCCGAGGCTGAAGCCGAGTGGGGCTATGAAATGGCCAACTATGGCCTGGGCTCCAACAGCCGCGTGCGCGGCAAACACGCGCGTGAACTGCTGGGCTGGGCGCCGAAGCGTACGTCGGTGGTGGAGTGGATTCGCCACGAGATGGTCTGAGTTTTCTGCCGCTCAATTTGTGGTTGTAGCTGTGGCTATGGCTGTAGTTGTAGTTGGGCGGCCGGGCTTTTTGTGGCGAGCGGGCTTGCCCCGCGTTGGGCTGCGAAGCAGCCCCATCCCAGCCACCGCCTATATTCGACAGATATGCGCTGAATGGTTTGGGGGGCTGCTTCGCAGCCC
>NZ_JASCPP010000177.1:0-7964 GCF_029959745.1 Pseudomonas sp. PS01298
GCAGACACCTCGGTCTTCCTGAAAAACCGAGGTGTCTGCATCGCAGGCAAGCCAGCTCCCACAGTTGATCTCCACACCCTTCAAGATCAGGGTTTAAAAGTCATAACTGAGCCGCGTGTAGTAGAACGCCCCTTCCGGCGCGGTCGGCGACAGGTAGCTGTATTGCTGCCCCGGCGTCTGGCGCAGGCGGCTGTTGAAGTCATCGGGTTTGCTGTCGAACAGGTTGTTCACACCGACCGACACCCGCAGCTGCTTGGTGAACGCGTAGTTCACGTCCAGGTCGGTGGTCCATTGCGCACTGAACACCTGGTCGTACTGGGCGTTGGCTTCGGCGGCCGCGTATTTGCGGTACTTGCCGTAGCGGGTCTGGTTGAGGGCAATGGTCCATTGGTTGAGTGTGTGCACCGCGCCGAACACCAGCTTGTCTTCGGGGTAGCCGTGCTCGATAAAGCCCCGGGCTTCGCGGGTCAGCACCTCGAAACCGTTGGGGTTCTCGTGGACTTTCTCGATAGTGGTGCGCGCCTTGGTGTAGCCGGCCGACAGGTTCAGGTCACCGAACTGCGCCAGGTCCAGGTTGTACTTGCCGACGATGTCGACGCCCCGAGTGCGGGTGTCGGCGGCGTTGGTCATGAACTGCGCCCAGGAGTACTGGCCGTAGCCGGCATTGGTGAGGATCTGCTCAGCCAACGGCCCCGAGATACCGCCGCTGAACAACAGGCGGTCGCGAATCGAAATCTGGTAGGCGTCGATGGTCAGCGAGGCATGCTCGGTAGGACGCAGTACCAATCCCAACGAGTAGTTGGTGGACTTCTCCGGCTTGAGCGGCTGTGCGCCGAGGGCCCGCGCTGCCGGGTTGTCGGCCGGCAGCATGCGTGTCAGCACCGGGTTGCCATTGGCATCGAGGTTGGTGGTGGTGGTCCAGGACGTGCCGATCTGGCCCAGGCTTGGCGCGTGATAGGCATTGTTGATCGTGCCGCGCAGCCCCACTTGCGGGGTGAAGTCATAACGCGCCGAAAGCTTGCCGGTGGTGGCGGAGCCGAAGTCCGAGTAGTGTTCGGTGCGCCCGGCAACGCCGACTTGCAGCTTGTCGGTGACCTGGTTTTCCAGGCCGAAATATACGCCGCCGACATCGCGCTTGAAGGTGCCGGCATCGTCCGGGGTCAAGCCCGACGCTTGCACCGCGCCCACCTGCACGTTGTCGATACCGCCGTAGGAGTAGGAGTCGTAGTCCCCGGCCTCGAGGCGATATTGCTCGTGCCGGTAGGCCACGCCAGCGGAGACGGTCAGCGGATGGCTGGACCAGTTCACGTCAAGGTCCTTGGCATAGTCGAGGGTGATGTTGGTCTGATCGTTGACCAGCGTCGCGACGTTGAATTTGGTCGGGCTGTTGGCGCCATAGCTCGGGTTGACGGTGTTGAACGCCAACTCGTCGTGCTCGTCACGGCCATACGTCGCGCTCAGGTCGAAGCGGCCGATGGATTCGTCTTCATAGCGCGTGCCCACGGTGACGGCGCCGTCTTCATAGCGGTAGCGGTACTTGGGAATCGTGCCGCCGGGGTAGATCGACGCGACGTTGTTCGGGCTGCTGGCCAACAGCGGCGGCGTGTTGTTGACCGAGGTGTCCTGGCCGAAGGTGGCGAAGCTGTAGAGCCGCCATTGATCGTTCAGGCCGATCTCGGCATTCGCCGCCAGGTTGTATTTGTCGCGCCCGGCCCCGCCCCAACGCGGGTCTTGCAACTGGCCGTCGGCGACGTATTTGTCGCCGATATCGTCGGGCTTGTTGTTCAGGGTGTTGAAGCTCAGCGTGAGGAAACCATCCCCCGGCAAACCGATGCCGTACCAGCCGTCGGTGGTCTTGCTGAAGCCATCGCCCTGGGCGTACTTGCCCAGTTGCGTGTTGATGCCACCGCCGCTGTCACGCTCCTTGAGCACGATGTTGACCACCCCGGCCACCGCATCCGAGCCGTACTGCGCCGAGGCGCCATCACGCAGCACTTCGACATGGTCGATGGCGCTGATGGGGATCATGTCCAGGTCCACCGGCTGCGCGCCAATGAACGGCACGCCACCGGAGATATTCACCACCGCCGAGGTGTGCCGGCGCTTGCCGTTGATCAGCACCAGGGTCTGGTCGGGTGACAGGCCACGCAGCGAGGCCCCCTTGGGATCCTGCCCGCGCGTGGCGCTGTTGTTCTGCGGAAAGTTGAACGAGGGCAGCAACTGGAACAGCGCCTGGTTAAGGCTGGTGGCGCCGGTTTGCTTGAGTTCTGCGGCGTTGATCACGTCCACCGGGGCCGCGCTGGTCAGGGCGGTGGCGTCGCTGCGGCGGGTGCCGATGGCCACCACGCGGTCCAGGGTCGGTGCCTGGGCGGCGCTGGTATGGGCCTTGACGCTGCTGGTGGCCTGAGCACTTTTGGCCGCACCTTCCTTGATCACAAAGGCGCCGTCCGGGCTGATCTGTACGTGCAGGCCGGTGCCCTTGAGCGCGGCGTCGACCGCCTGCTGCGCCGACAGCGAACCGTCGACACGGGCCGAGGAATAATTGCCCAGTTGCGGCGTAAACGAAATCACCTGGCCGCTCTGGCGACTGATGTCCAGCAACACCTCATCCAGCGGGCCGGGCGCGATGTGGTAGACCAGGCGCGCCTCTTCGGCACTGGCGGCAAACGAAAAAAACAGACTGGCCAACGGCACCAGGGCAAAGGTTCGCAGCGGCACACGGTTGAACTGATTCACTTTGGCTCCCCCCAAGGAAACTCGAGAACGCTGCTCCCCGCAGCGCTTACGGGAGTGATGTGGGACGGCCGCGTTAAAACTTGCAGATCGTTTGGTTATGTCCTTAGAACCCACTTTCGAAGCGCAAACCCTGTAGGCGCTGGCGTGCCTGCGGTGGCATCGACGCGCTGTAACGGGCAGGCATCGCAAGCAAGCCAACGCCCACAAAAAATCAGGCCGCACTAACGGTCACCCACAGGCCGGTGCGGCGGGTGATGTGGATCGGCAAAGTGCGCGCCAGGGTGTCGAGGATCTGCTGGGGGTTGTCCAGGCGGTAGAGGCCGCTCACGCGCAACTCGGCCACGGCCGGATCCAGGCGCAGCACGCCCTGGTGGTAGGGGCGCAGCGCGTCGATGACTTCAGCCAGCGGGCGGTCGCGCACTTGCAGGAAGCCGTCGACCCAGGCAGTCGCGCCGGAAGAACTGGCCTGCATCGGGCCGAAGCCCGTGCGGTCGTAATGCACTTCATGGCCGGCGGCCAGTTGCAGGCGCTCGCCGTTCTGCCCATCGATTTCGACGGCGCCGTTGAGCGCGACGACCTGGCCCTGCCCTTCGCGCTCACGCACCAGAAAGCGGTTGCCGTAGGCGCGCAGGCGCGCCTGGTCGGTCTGGATCAGAAACGGCCGCAGGCGATCACTGGCGACCTTGGCCAGCAGTTCACCTTCGCGCAGGCGCACCAGGCGCCGTTGCGGGTCGAACTGAATGTCGGCCGCGCTCTGGGCGTTGAGCAGCAATTCGCTGCCGTCATCCAGGGTCACGGTGCGCCGCTCGCCGGTGCCGGTGCGCACATCCGCCGTGAGTTCCGACAGCCCCATGGGTTTGGCCAGCAGCACCGCGCCGACGGCCACGCCGGCGCCGGCCAGGGCGATCTGCAATACCTGGCGGCGACTGGACGGCGCCTCCAACGCCTGCTGCACGACTTTGCCGCTGACGCCTTGCGCCTGCGGCACCTGGAACACCCCAAGGCGGGTTTCCAACTGCCGGCACAAGGCATCATGGCGGGGGTCGGCCGCGCGCCATTGGTGATAACGCTGCCAATCCTGCGCCGTGGCCTGGCCGGAACGCAGCAACACGTACCACTGCGTGGCGCTGTCGATCAGTTCGTCGTTCATTCCAGGCACAGCCGCAGGCATCGATTGAAGGCGCGGGTCATGTAGTCGCTGACCGAGCGCTGGGAAATGCCCAGCTCGGCGGCGATTTGCGGGTAGGTCAGGCCATTGAGTTGCGACAGCAGAAAGGTCGCCTTGACCTTCGCCGGCAAGCCGTCGAGCAACTGGTCGATGGCTTGCAGGGCTTCGAGCATTTGCGCCAGGTCTTCGGGCGACGGCGCAGTGCAGGTGTCGTCGGTATCGAGGGCGTCGAGGTAGGCGCGCTCCAGGTCACGACGGCGCCACAGCTGGTACATCAGGCGCTGGGCGATGGTGGTGAGCAAGGCGCGGGGCTGGCGGATCGGCTCCACCGACGGCGAACTCAGGAGCTGGACGAAGGTGTCGGCGGCGATGTCTTCGGCGTGCGCCCGCGAATCGAGGTGGCGGTGCAAACGGCCGCACAGCCAGTCGTAATGACTGCGGAATAATCCGCCCACGTAATCGCTGTGAGAAGTGTCGGCGCCGGACATAGTGGCTCCATCTGAGTAGGTTGCGCGTTATGTCCGGTGTTCCGGTGGGGCGATCCTAGCAAGGCTGCTTATTCTTTAATAATATTTAAAAGGTATTTTTATATAACCTTATTCAAGCGCCGGGTAGCCAAGGCTGGCGGCGTGCTGCTGGTAGTCGAGGAGTACCTGATAGTCGTCTTCGCTGGCCGGCAGCACTGCATGCAAGCCGAGGGTTTCAACCACGTGCGGCAAGTCCTGCAACGCCAGGTTCATGGCCGCACGAATCGTTGCAACCTGCGCCTCACTCAAGCTGTGCGGGCCGATGTAGGGCAAGGTCGGGCTCGGCGCGCTGTGGCTCACCACGCGCAGCCCCGCCACTTCCTGCGGGGCGAAACGGGCCAGGTAGTCGTAAGTGACGCTGTCGATGGCGGCCAGGTCGGCACGGTCCTCGCGCAACCAGCGCAGGCTCTCGCGGTGGGCACCACTGATGCCGACGCTGGAAAAAAACCGACCGTCCTGCTGCAACGGCGCCAAGCGTTCGCGCAGCAGGTTCATGCCGCTGTTGGAGTCGTGGCCATTGATCACACCACGGCTGTTGTAGAACTGCGCCAGGTCGGTGTGCGGGTTGTCCGCGCGGGCCAGCAGCAGGCTGCAATGGGCGCCGTTGCTGCTGTGCGGCAATTCATAACATGGCCGGCCGATGATGCGCACCTGACCACGCAGCTGGGTCATCAGCGGGTAGCCGCAGGTCTGGGTAACGAGCAGTTCAGGGGCCAGCCACAAGCCGAGCAGGTCCAGGTGCGCGGCGTCGCGCCGGCCCAGGCCCAGGCGCTCCAGGATTCGCGTCAACCACTGTTGGTTGGCCTGTTGGATGGGGTCCGGCGCGACATACATCAGCAGCTCGGCGTAGTGATCACTCATGCGGGTCTCTCAGGCAAAGGGGTGGCGCGGGCTGTCGATGGCCTTGAGCCCGTGGCGGCTGATCAACTGACCGTAGCCCTGCACCAGGAACCCGCCGCTGCGCGCCACCCACTGCTCGCGACGGGCGCGGTAGACGGTGGGCAGCAAATACCAGGGCAATTGCGGCAAGTCGTGGTGCACCAGGTGCAGGTTGTTGTTCAGAAACAGCCAGGTCCACGGCCACGACGCCTCGTTGAGCACCGTGCGTTGCTCCGGTTGCGGATGCGGACGGTGCTCATAGTAGGAACGGATCGACGCCAGCGACAAGGCCGGCACGCTGACCAGCAGCAGGTACTGCACGACTGACAGCGCGCTGTAGTGGGCGATGAAACTCAGCATCAGCAGCGTCACCGCGCCGTGGGCCAGCCACATTGGCCAGACCTGTGGCAGGCGCTGCCATTCATGGCGCGCCAGGCGGGTGATCGCCAAGGGCGCGGCCAGCAGAAAACGACCGAGCACGGTTTTGGTCAGCCAATGCACGCCACGTTCGAACAGTGAGCTGTTGTCCCATTGTTGCTGGTTGAGGTAACGGCTTTCCGGGTCGATGCCGGGCAGGGTCAGGTCGTCATCATTGTGGTGCAGCAGATGGCTGTCGCGGTACAGCGTGTAGGGGTACCACACGGCGAACGGGGCATAACCGAGGAGTTTGTTGAGCCGGCGCGAGCGGGTGGGATGGCCATGCAGCAGCTCGTGTTGCACGGACAGCCACAGCGTCACAATGGGAATCAGCAGCACGATACTCAGCCCCACACCCAGCCAGTGGCTGGCGAGGACCACGGCGAACCAGCCGGCGTAGACGCCGATCAACAACAGCCAGGTCGGCCATTCGGTGCGGGCGGTAAAACTGTGCGCCAGGGCTTCGATTTCCCGGCGTTGGGTCTCATCAAGGTAGTTGGCCATCGGCAGCTCAGAGCAGGTGTTTCCTGCTCTGTGCAATGAGGCGCAAAAATCTTGCAGATCGTTTGGTTCTAAGCTTGTAACTCAGTGACCGAACAGGCCGGTCTCGGACTTCTTGGCTTTCTTGTCAGCGCGTTTTTCATCGGCGGTCTTTGCCGGTTTTTTCTTCGCGGCTTTCTTTGAATCCATACCTTTGGCCATGATGCATGCTCCACTTACAGGGGATGTAACACTGGGTATACCACCTATTGCTCCACAGAAGGCGCTTATAATCTCCGGCCCTGGATTATGTTGCGCGAACACCATGCCCGAACTGCACCTCGAACCGCTGGCAGAGCCGCTGTGGCCGCTGCTGAACAAGTTTTACCGCCGCCACGATTCGTCGATGAAGGCACTCAAGGGCGGCCGTTTGTGGGTGGCGCGCGATGGCGAGATTGTCGCCGGCCTGTGCCTCACGCCGGTGGTCGGCGGGCAGTGGCTGACGGGGGTGTTTGTCGACCCGGCGTATCGCGGCCAGGGGCTGGCGGCGCGCTTGATTGAGCAGGCCGTGGCAGATGTGGATGGCACGGTCTGGTTGCTGTGCCATCCGGACCTGGAAGGGTTGTATCAGCGCATCGGTTTCACCCAGGACACGCGGCTGCCGCAGTCCCTCAGCGAACGACTGGTGCGGTACAAACGCAACAAGCCGATGATCGCCATGGGCTTGAACATCGGTGCTTAGAACCTTTGGTGCGGTTCACCGCAGATAATGTGTGATCAGCCGGCAGAGGGCCCATGCTAGCCTCGGGGTCACCCTAGCCCTCTACAGGATGATCATGAAAACGACGCTTGCAGCGCTGTCCCTCACCGCCCTCCTCGCCCCTACCTTCAGCCAGGCCGCCGACGCACCGATCAGCGCCAAGCAGTACGCCAGCGTACTCGCCGGCAGTTGGCGCGACCCCGCCAACAGTGCGCGTGACGGCTATCGTCATCCGCAGCAGACGCTGGAGTTCTTTGGCCTGGGCGCCAGGCAGACCGTGATCGAAATCACCCCGGGTGGCGGTTGGTACAGCGAACTGCTGGCGCCACTGCTCAAGGATCACGGGCATTACATTGCCGCCGTGCAGGCGGCGAGCAGCAGTGCCTATGCGCGGACCTCGGAAGAGAACCTGAAGAAGAAATTCGCCGCCGACCCGGCGCGCTATGCCAAGGCTGAAGTGGTCGAGTTCGACCCCAAGGCGCCGGTGTTGGGCAAACACGGTTCAGCCGACGCCGTGCTGACCTTCCGCAATGTGCATAACTGGGTGGCGGCCGACACTGCCAACGCCACCTTCCGTGCGTTCTACACAGTGCTGAAACCGGGCGGCGTGCTGGGCGTGGAAGATCACCGGGCCAAGGATGGCGCGGACCTGGAAGCGATCAAGGACAGCGGTTACCTGACCACTGCGCAAGTGGTGAAGCTGGCGACCGATGCAGGCTTCAAGCTGGCGGGACAAAGTGAGGTGAATGCCAATGCGAAGGACACCAAGGACTATCCCGGCGGAGTCTGGACCTTGCCGCCGACGTTGAAGCTGGGAGAACAGGATAAGGCCAGGTACGTGGCGATTGGCGAGTCGGATCGGATGACCTTGCGGTTCGTCAAACCCGCGCAATAACCTGACGTGAAATGCCATCAACCTGTGGGAGCGGGCTTGCTCGCGAAGGCGGTGTATCAGTCACGCATGTATCGACTGATAAAACGCATTCGCGAGCAAGCC
>NZ_JASCPP010000178.1:0-7853 GCF_029959745.1 Pseudomonas sp. PS01298
GGCTTGCTCGCGAAAGCGGTGGTTCAATGAATACATCTTCGACTGAAAGACTGCATTCGCGAGCAAGCCCGCTCCCACAATTTGATCTCCATACCCCTTCCAAGCAGTGACTCGATCAACTGTAGGAGCTGGCTTGCCTGCGATGGCAACCCGTCAGCCACCTCTTCGTTACTGACCCACCGCTATCGCTGGCAGCTCCTACACTTTTGATCTCCATACCCTCTCCAAGCAGTCACTCGATCAACTGTGGGAGCTGGCTTGCCTGCGATGGCGCCCCGTCAGCCACCTCTTCATTGCTGAACCACCGCTATCGCTGGCAAGCCAGCTTCCACATTTTTGATCTCCATACCCTCTCCAAGCAGTGACTCGATCAACTGTGGGAGCGGGCTTGCCTGCGATGGCGACCCGTCAGCCACCTCTTCATTGCTGAACCACCGCTATCGCTGGCAAGCCAGCTCCCCCACTTTTGATCTCCATACCCTCTCCAAGCAGTGACTCAATCAACTGTGGGAGCGGGCTTGCTCGCGAAAACGGTGGTTCAGTGAATACATCTTCGACTGAAAGACTGCATTCGCGAGCAAGCCCGCTCGCACATTTTTGAGCTGCATACACCCTTAGAGCAGTGTGCGGGCCAGGGCCTTTTTCCATTCGGCGTAACGACCTGGCATCGCCGGGTCATCCTGCGGTTCGAACCGCTCGCGCTGTCGCTCCAATTGCGCCAGCGCTGCATCGCTCGCCCACACGCCCAAGGCTCGTCCCGCCAGGTGCGCCGCGCCCAGCGCCGAGACTTCCGGCGATAGGCTGCGCACCACCGGGCGTTGCAGCAGGTTGGCCAGGAACTGCATCAGCCAGCGGTTGCGCGTGGCGCCGCCGTCGACCCACAACTCCTTGAGCGGACTGCCAATGTCCTGCTGCATCGCCTCGAACACATCGCGAATCTGATAGCCGATGGACTCCAGCGAAGCACGCAGGATATGCGCACCAGACGTCGCTTCGGTCAGCCCGCAGATCAACCCGCGCGCATCGGCCTTCCAGTGCGGGGCGCCCAACCCGGACAGCGCCGGCACAAAGTACACGCCGCCATTGTCCGGCAGTTGCGCGGCCTGTTCGGTCAACGCATCCAGCGACTCACCCGCCACCAGGCGCGAGGCCCACTGCACCGCCGCGCCGGTGTGCACGATATTGCCTTCCATGCCAAAGGTGACTTGGCTGCCGTCATGCCAGGCCAGCGTGGTCGAAAGACCGTGCGTGGAGGCGATCGGCCCCTTCATGGGCGTCATCAACGAAGAACCGGTGCCGAGGGTGGCCTTGACCAAGCCCGGGGCAAAACCGCCCTGCCCGTACAGCGCGGCGTGGGAATCGCCGATCATCGACATCACCGGGATGCCCGCAGGCAAGCCGCCCAGCGCGACGGTCTCGGCGAAGAAACCCGCGCTCGGGCGGATCGGCGCCAGGGCCGCCAGAGGGATATCGAACAGCGCCAGCAACTCTGGGTCCCAGGCGCAGGTGTGCAGGTTGAACAGCTGGGTGCGCGCGGCATTCGAATAATCGGTGGCGAACACCTGGCCGCCGCTGAGTTTCCACAGCAGCCAGCTGTCGACGGTGCCCAGGCAAATCTCGCCGGCAGCCGCGCGGGCGTGACCGTCTTCAAGGGTGTCGAGAATCCAGCGAAACTTTCCGGCGGAGAACATCGGGTCCAGCGCCAGCCCGGTTTTTTCCAGGATCACAGCTTCATGCCCCTGCTCATGCAGCTGGGCGCAAAACGCGGTGGAGCGTCGACATTGCCAACTGATGCACGGCGACACCGGCTCGCCCGTGCGCCTGTCCCAGGCCACCACCGATTCGCGCTGGTTGCTGATGGCCAAGGCGGTAATTGGACGATCCACCTGGGCCAGGCATTCTTCAATCGCAGCCAGGGTGCTGTGCCAGATGAACAGCGGATCCTGTTCGGAAAACCCGGCCTGCGGATGGCTGACGCTCAACGGCCGCGAGCCGCGGGCAATCACCTGCCCGAGCGCGTTGACCAGCACCGCCTTGGCGTTGCTGGTGCCTTCGTCTATCGCCAGGATCAGCGGAGTGTGGTTATTCATGGGGGTCACCGCAACCGAGTGGCAGCCGCCACGATCCCAGCCGCGTCGATGTTATGCAAGGCGCGGGTCGGTTCGCGAGCGCCGGCGGCGGCGTATTCGCCGTCACCGATGCCCAGGCGGATCAGCGCGATACCCAGCCCGGCCTCGGCCAGCACTTCGGCAACCAGGCTGCCGATGCCGCCGTTGATGTTGTGTTCTTCCACGGTGATGACCGCGTGGGTGCCGCTCAAGGCACTGAGCAGGACGTCACGCTGCAGCGGCCGGATCGACGACAGATTGATCACCTGCGCCTGGATCCCCTGCTCCGCCAGCAACGCCGCGGCATCCACTGCCTCGTGCACCACCGACCCCAGGGCGACGATGCTCACATCGGCGCCCTGGCGCAGGATATCCACCTGTCCCGGCACGAATTGGTAATCGGCGCCGTGCACATCCGGCAAGGCTTTGCCATCGAGACGGATGTACACCGGGCCGTGGTAGCGCAGCGCGTAATCGACGATCTGGCGGCACTCGATCGCATCGGCCGGCGCGAAAATCTGCACATTGCCAAAGCCACGCATCACCGAAATATCGTCAAGGCTGTGGTGGGTGCTGGCCAGCGGACCATAGCTGGTGCCGGCATTCAGGCCGAACATCTTGACGTTGGCCTGGTTGTAGCAGACGTCGACCTTGATCTGCTCATTGGCGCGCGAGATCAGAAACGGCGCCGCGTTGCAGGTGGCGGCAATCTTGCCACCCAGCGCCAGGCCCGCCGCGACGCTGACCAGCGACTGTTCGGCAATGCCGACGTTGATCAGGCGCTCGGGAAAGCGCTGGGCAAACGGGCCGATCTTGGCCGTGGAGGTGGAGTCGCTGACCACCGGCACCACGTCCAGCCCGGCATCGACCGCCTCAATAAACGCCTGCACCATGACGCTCGCCAGATGTTCACTCGCCATGACTCAACTCCTCCAGTGCCGCATTGATTTCGTCACCCTTGGGCACGCGGTGGTGCCATTCGGGACGGGCTTCGATAAACGACACGCCCTTGCCTTTAATGGTGTGGGCGATCAGCACCTGGGGCGCGCCGGTGTGGGTCTGCATGTCTTCGAGGGCGTCGATCAACTGGCCGACGTCGTTGCCGTCGCACTCACTGACACGAAAGCCGAAGGCGGCCCATTTCACGTCCAGCGGGTCCAGCGGCATGATCTCGGCAGTCAACCCCGCCAGCTGCAGCTTGTTCTTGTCGACGATCACAAACAGGTTATCCAGGCCGTACTTGGCCGCCGCCATTGCGGCTTCCCAGTTGGAACCTTCAGCCAGCTCGCCGTCGCCGGTCAGCACGTAGATACGCTTTTTGCTGCCGGACATTTTCGCCGCCAACGCCAACCCCACCGCCACCGGCAAACCATGGCCGAGAGCGCCGGTGTTGAGTTCGATACCGGGGGTTTTCTGCCGCACCGGGTGACCCGGCAAGTGCGAATTGAAGTGCTGGTAAGTAGGCAACCAGTCGGTCGGAATGTAGCCCGCCTGCGCCAGGCAGCAATACAAACCGCCGACGCCATGGCCCTTGCTCTGGATATAGATATCGCGCTCAGGGTCTTCGGTGCGTTCCGGGCCGGTATCGAGGATGCGGAAATACAGCGTGGCGAGGATGTCGGTTTCCGACAGATCGGCCCCGGTGTGCCCGCCGGCCGGTGAGTCGGCATTCAGGCGGATCACGTGGCGCCGGATCAGGCGGGCCTGTTCTTTGATCTGGTGGGCGTCGTACTGGAAGGCATTCATGCAGCGGCTCCTGTGGGCTGACCACGCGAGGTGAAAGTGCCGAAAGCTGTTTTGAATATTTATTCAGCAGTGACAATATATTTCTATTTAGACGCCGATCCGCCAGCAGGTCAAGTGAGTGATTCGCTGAAAAATGAAATAAGTCGCGCAAAAACCGCTCGGACAGACGGCCGAAATCCCACGCGGGGTTATCTATCCCGTGGCTTTGAGGCGTATAAAAGCTGCGGTTTAGAGGCGCACATGAAAAATTAAGCGCTTGACTTTGACGCGGTGGCACTGGAATCTGAATTAACAGTCAGGCACGCATAAATATTCAAGCGACCTGAAAGCACTCCAAAAAAAATAAATCAGGAGAACACTGTGGACGCCAAAGCGATTGTCCAGCACCCGGCCGAACTCAAGCCGCCCCACCGCCCACGGCTGGTGAAACTGCTGCCCAGCAATATCGGCGGCCCGTTGATCGGGCTGGTGCTGTTGGTGCTGGTCTTCTCCTTCAGTTCCGAATTCTTCTTCTCGTTGCGTAATGGTCTGAACATTCTCGATCAGGTCACGGTGCTGGGCATCCTGGCGATCGGCATGACGGCGGTGATCGTGATCGGCGGCATCGACCTGTCGGTCGGCTCGGTGCTGGCCTTCTCGATGATGATGCTCGGCTGGCTCTATCAGGACCAGGCGGTGCCGCTGGGCTTCGCCATCCCGATTTCGATTGCCAGCGGCATGCTGGCCGGGCTGGTCTCCGGGGGCTTGATCACCTACGCCAAGCTGCCGCCGTTCATTGCCACGCTGACCATGATGTCGGTGGCCCGCGGCTTGGCGAATATCCTCACCGAAGGCCGGCAGATCGTCGGTTACCCGGACTGGTTCACCAGCCTGGCGACGGTGCGGCATTTCGGTTTTCTCTCGGCCACCGTCGGGCTGTTCCTGGTGATGCTGGTGGTGGCGTGGGTGTTCCTGCGCTTTCGTGCCGGCGGCCGCAACCTGTACGCCATGGGTGGTAGCCCGGAAGTGGCGCGCCTGTCGGGCATCAAGGTGCGCGCGATCACGCTGTGGGTGTACGCCATCAGCGGCGCCCTCGCCGGCATTGCCGCCGTGACCCTGGCAGCCCGCCTCGACTCGTCCCAACCCAGCGCCGGCCTGAGCCTGGAACTGGACGCCATCGCCGCCGTGGTAATTGGCGGCGCCAGCCTCAGCGGTGGCGTCGGCAGTATCGGTGGCACCCTCGTGGGGGTGCTGATCATTGGCGTGCTGCGCAATGGCCTCAACCTGCTCGGCGTTTCGCCGTTCATTCAACAAGTGGTGATCGGCGTGGTCATCGCCCTCGCCGTGACCATCGACACCCTGCGACGCCGCTCCAGCACTGCCCGTTAAACCTGTTCGACAGTTGACACCCTCCAACAATAAAACCAGGAGTCACCGACATGTTCAGCCCCAAGAAACTGCTTATCGCCACTGCCTTGGCTGCCGCGACCCTCAGCGCCGCCGGTACCACCTGGGCCAAGGACCTGACCATCGGCCTGGCCGTGGCCAACCTGCAGGCCGACTTCTTCAACCAGATCAAGCAGTCGGTGGAAGCCGAGGGCAAGGCCAAGGGGATCAAGGTGATCACCGTGGACGCCCAGGGCAACTCCTCGACCCAGGTCAGCCAGATTGAAGACCTGATCACCCGCCAGATCGACGTGCTGATCTATATTCCGGCCGGTGCTACTGCCGCGGGTGTGCCGGTAAAAGCCGCCAAGGCCGCCGGCATCCCGGTGATCGCCGTCGACCGCAACGCCCCCGACGCACCCGGCGATACGTTTATCGCCAGCGACAGCGTGGCCGGCGCCAAGACCCTGGCCGAGTACGTGGGCAAGATCACCGACGGCAAGGGGCGCATCGCGATCCTGCAAGGCCAGCTCGGTACCACGCCGGAAAACGACCGCGCCAAAGGCTTTGAGCAAGGTCTCAAAGCCTTCCCGGACCTCAAGGTGGTCGCCCAGCAACCCGCCGAATGGGCCCAGGACAAAGGATTCGCGGTGGCCCAGGACCTGCTCCAGCGTGATCCGAACATCACCGTATTCTTCGGGCGCGCCGACGCCATGGCATTGGGCGCGGCCCAGGCAGTGAAAGTCGGCAACCTCGATCACAAAGTCGTGGTAGTCGGTTTTGACGGCGACGTCGCCGGGCTCAAGGCCGTGGAAAGTGGTGTGCTCAACGCGACCATGACCCAGCAGACGCAGAAAATGGGGCGCCTGGCCGTGGCCTCGGCGATTGACCTGAAGGCCGGCAAAGACGTGCCCAAGGAACAATTGCTGCCCACCGTGCTGACCACCAAAGACAACGTCGCGCCGTTCCTGCAACAGCACCCGTAAGCCTCGGAGGTCGTCATGCAAGCAGCCGCTCTGGACACCGCTCAACCTGACGCGGTGCTGTGCCTGCGCGATATCAGCAAGGCCTACGGGCCGGTGCAGGTGCTGTCGCAGGTCAACGTGGATATTCGCCCTGGCGAGGTACTGGCCCTGCTCGGTGAGAACGGCGCGGGCAAGTCGACCTTGTCGTCGATCATCGCCGGCCTGGTGCAACCCGAAGCCGGCGGCAGCATGACCTGGCTCGGCGCGCCCTATGCGCCGGCATCACCGGGTGCCGCGCTGGGTGCGGGGATCGGCCTGATCCACCAGGAAATCCGTCTGCTGCCGCAACTGTCGATCGCCGAAAACATCTTCGTCGGCCGCCTGCCCATGCGTCACGGGCGGGTCGACCGCGAGTACATGGAGGCCCAGGCGCAGATTCAGCTCGAGCGCCTGGGGCTCAAGGTGCCGGCGTCGCGCAAGGTCGAAGGCCTGAGCGTGGCGGCCCAGCAACTGGTGGAAATCGCCAAGGCGCTGACCCTCAAGGCCAGCCTGTTGATCCTCGACGAGCCCACCGCGGCATTGGGCGGCGACGAAACCGAGCTGCTGTTCAAGCAGGTGGAACGGCTCAAGGCCGAGGGCGTGTCGTTTATCTATATCAGTCATCGCCTGGAAGAAATCGCGCGCATCGCCGACCGCGTGCTGGTGCTGCGCGACGGTCGCCAGATCGCCCTGCACGCCACGGCCCAGGTGCCGGTGCGTGAGTTGGTCGAGCAGATGGTCGGACGCAGCCTGGAGCGGATTTTCCCGACGCTGCAAGCACCGCAGGCGCGGGTGATGCTGCAGGTCAAGGAGTTGACCTGCCGCGAATTTGCCTTGCACGGCATCGACTTCAGCGTGCGCGCCGGCGAGGTGTTCGGCATTGCCGGGGTAGTCGGCGCCGGGCGGACCGAACTGGTGCGCACCATCGCCGGTGCGGCCATGGATATCCAAGGCCATATGGTGCTGGACGGTGAAGTCCGCCAGCTGCGCTCGCCGTTCGAGGCAATCCAGGCCGGCGTGGTGCTGGTGCCCGAAGATCGCAAGCAGCAAGGCGTGGTGGTGGAGCATCGGATCGAAGACAACCTGATCTACGGCAACACCGACCTGCTGGATAAACGCGGTTGGGTGTTCCCTGCCCCGCTGCGCGAATTCGCGCGCACGGCGGTGGCACGCCTGGGTGTTAAAGGGGCACCGCAGTCGCGGATTTCCAGCCTGTCCGGGGGTAACCAGCAGAAGGTGATCATTGCCAAATGGCTGGCACGCAATCCCAAGGTGTTCATCCTCGACGAACCCACGCGCGGCATCGACGTGGGTGCACGTGCGGCGATTTATGAAGTGATCGCGGACCTGGCGGCCAAGGGCATGGCTGTGATTGTGGTGAGTTCCGACCTGGATGAAGTGCTCGGGCTGTCCCATCGGGTGATGGTAATGAGCCGGGGGCGACAGATGGGGATTCTGGAACGTGGCGAGGCCACACCGGTTTCGGTGATGGAAATGGCCACCGCATGACCACGAATGATGGATGCGCCACCCTTTTTGTGGTGAGCGGGCTTGCCCCGCGTTGGGCTGCGCAGCAGCCCCCTTCAGGCCCCTGCGTTGAATCAGACACACCGCAGTGGCAGATCGAGGG
>NZ_JASCPP010000179.1:0-7801 GCF_029959745.1 Pseudomonas sp. PS01298
GAGCAAGCCCGCTCCCACATTTAACCGAGTTCCACCTTTGGAATGCAGTCGAATGTGGGAGCGGGCTTGCTCGCGAAGGCGCCGGGCCAGGCGCCACAGATTCAGGCCTTGATGAAATGCTTGCGGTAATGCTGCAACTCAGCAATCGACTCGCGAATATCATCCAACGCCAAATGGGTGCTGCCCTTATGGAAGCTGTCTTTGACCTCTGGCGCCCAACGCGCAGCCAGCTCTTTCAAGGTAGACACGTCCAGGTTGCGGTAGTGGAAGTAGCTTTCCAGCGCCTTCATGTGGGTATACAGGAAGCGACGATCCTGGCAGATGCTGTTACCGCAGATCGGCGACTTGCCCTTGGGCACCCATTTTTCCAGGAAGGCGATGGTTTCGGCCTCAGCCTCAGCCATGCTGATGCGGCTGTCGCGCACGCGCTGGGTCAGGCCGGAGTTGCCGTGGGTGCGGGTGTTCCATTCATCCATGGTGGCGAGCACGGCATCGCTGTGGTGGATGGCGATCACCGGACCTTCGGCCAAGGTGTTGAGGTTGCTGTCGGTGACAATGGTGGCCATCTCGATGATGACGTCGGTGTCGGGGTTCAGACCGGTCATTTCCAGATCGATCCAAATCAGGTTCTGTGGGTTTTGCATGGCTTGATTCTCTTGGCACCTTGGCGTAGCTGCGCAGTTTAGCAGGCAGGGGCGTGCTAGACTCGCGACCGTTTTACCCAACCTTTGCATTATCGACACGGAACACCAATGGCCAAACGCCAGCTCAATCGTCGCCAAAACTGGCGCATCGAAAAGATTCAAGGCGAACGCGCCGCCCGCGCCGCCAAACGTGAATCCTCCGCCGTGGAAGCGCTCGAGGGCGGCGACCTGGGCCCCGAACAGACAGGCCTGGTGATCGCACACTTTGGCGTGCAGGTCGAAGTCGAGGCGCTGGAAGGCGAACTCGCCGGCCAGGTGTTCCGTTGCCACTTGCGCGCCAACCTGCCTGCGCTGGTGACCGGCGACCAGGTCGTGTGGCGTGCCGGCAACCAGGGCATCGGCGTGATCGTCGCCCAGTTGCCGCGTACCACCGAGCTGCGTCGCCCTGACAGCCGTGGCCAGCTCAAGCCGGTGGCGGCCAACGTCGACATGATCGTCATCGTGTTCGCGCCGCTGCCCGAGCCCCATGCCAACCTGATCGACCGTTACCTGGTCGCCGCCGAACACGCCGGCATTCGCCCGCTGTTGCTGCTGAACAAGTTCGACCTGATCGACGAGCAGAACGCGCCTGCGCTCAATGCGCTGCTGGCGGTCTACCGCACCCTGGGTTATCCGGTGCTGGAAGTGTCGGCGCATCACGGCAATGGCATGGAACAGCTGCAACAGCAGTTGGACGGCCGCATCAGCGTGTTCGTCGGCCAGTCGGGCGTGGGCAAATCGTCGCTGGTCAACAGCCTGCTGCCGGAAGTCGACACCCGCGTCGGCCCACTGTCGGAGCTGTCCGGCCAAGGCACCCACACCACCACCACCGCGCGATTGTTCCACTTCCCCGGCGGCGGCGAATTGATCGACTCCCCCGGCATCCGTGAATTCGGCCTCGGCCACGTCAGCCGCAGCGATGTGGAAGCGGGCTTTATCGAATTCAATGACCTGATCGGCACTTGCCGCTTCCGCGATTGCAAGCACGACCGCGAGCCGGGTTGCGCCCTGCTCAAGGCCCTGGAAGATGGGCGTGTGCAGCAGCAACGAATGAACAGCTATCGGTCGATTATTGCGAGCTTGCCCGAAAGCAGTTATTGAGGGGCCATTTCTTGATACCTATAAATGGCAGCACCAAGCACCCTAGCCCATTGATTTAAAGGGTGCTGGCATCAAGAATCCGTGCAACTGGGTGGCCAATCGATGCAAGCCAGCTTGAATTCGAAATTCCTGATGCCCATCATCGCTCCGTCACCAGCGCAAGCTGGCAGGAGCCTGGATCCTTTTCGGGGTTGATCCAGCGGCGCAGAAGGGGCGAAGCAAGCTCCACTGCGCGTCGAATGAAGCCGCCTTCGGGCGGCTTTGCTTTTTGTGGGGCATTTACGATTGACTCTCTACTATCACCCCAACAAGGCGACGTTCTTCTTTGCGATTTCACACGAGGCTTCGTTGCCCATGAAATGCTACAAAGAGCTGTGGGTGAAGTGCGACATGATTTACACCATCAGCTTCGAGCGCCTGGATAAGCTCCATAGAAAGACTCGAGCAAAAGGTCGAGAATATTTCGTGCCCCGGCTGGACACCAACGACATGCGAGGTGTTATCAGTGGAGTCAAAGCCTATCTCCCTCTTTGATAAGAAATGAAAAACGCCCCGATCAACCGGGGCGTTTTTCATTGTTGAGGTGGGCTGCTTGCAGCCTAGGAGCCCGTTGCAGGCGCCGTAGGATCCTTCACCCCGCCATCATCGAACAGGTTCAACTTCTGGCGCAGCTCATGCGCCGGCAACGGCTCCTGGCCGGGCGGGATGGCGTTCGGGTCGGCCGGTACTTCACCGGGCGCACCGTCGCCTGGGGTCGGAACCGGTGGCGCGGCGTGCTGGTCGCCTTCGATCGCACGCTGGGCCTTCTTGGTCAGCACGACGATGTCGATGCGGCGGTTGATCGGGTTGAACGGGTCCTTGGGATCAAACAGCTGCGAGGAGGCAAACCCCACCACGCGCGCCACTTGCGGGTCCGGATAGCTGCCGGCGACCAGGGCGCGACGCGCCGCGTTGGCACGGTTGGCCGAGAGTTCCCAGTTGCCGAAGTCACCCTGGCCCGCGTACGGCTTGGCGTCGGTATGACCGCTGATGCTGATCTTGTTCGGTACCGCCTTGATGGTGTCGGCCATCGCCAGCAGGATGTCTTCAAAGTACGGCTTCAACCGCGCGCTGCCCGAGTCGAACATCGGCCGATTGGCCGCGTCGGTGATCTGGATGCGCAAACCGTCCGGCGTGATCTCGAACGAAATCTGATCCTTGAATTTGAGCAACTGCGGGTTTTCCTCGACCTTGGTCTGCAGTTCTTGCAGCAACAGCTCAAGGCGTTCCTGCTCGACTTGCTCAGCCATGGCCTCGACGGTATCGCGCTCGATCGGGATTTTTTCCTGAGGCGATTCGGTCTTGATTTCCGGGTTGATGGTGCGCTCCGGCGCCAACTGCGGCGAGCCGCCCAGGTCGATCACGAAGGGCGTACCGCTTTCCGAGAAACCAATGGGGTCCTTGAAGTAGCCGGCGATGGCGATCTTCTGTTCGGGTGTGGCGGTGGACATCAGCCACAGCACCAGGAAGAACGCCATCATCGCCGTCGCAAAGTCGGCGAAGGCGATTTTCCAGGCGCCGCCATGGTGCCCCGCAGCGAAGCGCTTGACGCGCTTGATGATTATCGGCTGGTTGTTTTCCATGGCTTAGCGACCGCGAACCGCTTGTTCCAGCTCGGCGAAACTTGGGCGATGTTTCGGGTACAGCACCTTGCGACCGAACTCCACCGCCAACGATGGCGGCATGCCCGACGCCGAAGCCACCAGGCACGCCTTGATCGCTTCGTAGAGGTTCACCTCTTCCTTGGCATCGTGGGCCAGGGAGGTAGCCAGCGGGCCGAAGAAACCGTAGGCCGCGAGAATACCGAAGAAGGTACCAACCAGGGCCGCACCCACGTGCATGCCGATGGCCTTCTGGTCGCCTTCGCCGAGGGACGCCATGGTCACCACGATACCGAGTACCGCCGCGACAATACCGAAACCGGGCATGCCGTCGGCGATGCCGGTCACGGCGTGGGAAGGATGTTCCAGCTCTTCCTTGAGGCTGAACAGCTCCATGTCGAACAGGCCTTCCAGCTCATGGGGCGCCATGTTGCCGGAGGACATGATGCGCAGGTAATCGCAGATGTAGGCGGTCATGCGCTCGTCTTTGAGCACGGCCGGGTACTTGGCGAAAATCGGGCTGGCCGCAGCGTCTTCGATGTCGGCTTCGATGGCCATCATGCCTTCGCGGCGGCTCTTGTTGAGGATCTCGTAGACCAGGCCCAGCACGTCCAGATAGAAAGAGTGGGTGAAGCGCGAGCCGAACATGCCCAGCGACTTCTTGATCACGTGCAGGGTCATGTAGCCGGGGTTGGCCTGCAGGAAGGCGCCAAACGCTGCACCGCCGATAATCAGCACTTCGAAAGGCTGGATCAGCGCGGCAATTTTACCGTGGGAGAGGACGTACCCGCCGAGCACACTTGCGATGACGACGATGATGCCGATAATTTTAGCCATAGGAGATGAGTACTTGCGCCGTCAGGTTCATGGACATATTTGGAGGAACTGAAAAACTCTTGTTCTACTTATCGGCAAAACTGCGCCAGACTATAGCCCGTTAAGGCGAAAAGCCAGTTCGGCCCGTTCCGGGCGTGTTGACCGCAAGTGATGATCGCGCCCCAATCATGGCTATTGAAACGACAGTCCCAACTGCAAAACCCAACTCCCTCGCCGCTTGGATCAAGCGCCTGGACGACGTGCTGCTGCCTGTTCCCCAGGCCAGCCACGAACGCGTGTGCAAAGCCATCCGCGATAGCCGCAGTTCGTTGCGAGACATTGCCGAACTGATGCAGAACAGCCCGGCCCTCGTGCTCAGCGTGATGCGCGAGGCTAATAGCCACACGCATGGCAGCATGACGGCACCGGCGGAAAACCTCGAAGTGGCGCTCAATCGCCTGGGCCTCAAGCGCGCCGAAGAGTTGCTGGCACGCCTGCCCTCGGTCCCCGCCCAAGAGATTCCGGTGGCGTTGCGCCAATTGCTGCTGGTCAGCCAGCACGCCTCGCAGCAAGCCAACGGCTTGTTCGGCAGCCGCCTGGCGCGGTTGTGGCAAGACATTCACTGGGGCAGCCTGCTATTCCTGTCGCCGCTGTGGCCGATGGCGGTGGCCTACCCCAAGCTCCTCGAAGAGTGGGAGCTGCGGGTTATCCACAAAGGCCAATCGGCGCGTGCAGTCGAGCAGGAATTGTTCGGCGTGCGCCTGCTGGACCTGTGCCTCGGCCTGACCGAAACGTGGCACCTGCCGATCTGGGTATCCCAGGGCTATACCCTGCTGCGGAACGAGCAACGCCTGCTGGTCAAGGCGTTGCATATCGCCCGCGAAGATGACCCGTTGCGCCACCAGCAATTGCTGGATGCCGACCCCAACCTGCGGCGCTGGCTGAATCAGCCGGCCAATACGGTACTGCTGGCCAACGGCCTGGCGATGTCGGCCCAGGAGTCCTGGACCTGTCCGCACACCCAGCGCTGGCAATACCTGACCGCGCTGTACCTGCAACAGCCTTTGGGCGACGTGCAGCAACAGGTGCACCAGCAAGCCGTCACCAGTGCGCGCACTACCTTGATGCCGGACCTCTGGCACCCGGCGCTGTCGCTGATCTGGCCATGGCATGTGCAGAAGATCCACCGCGGCCTGCTGCCGGCCCCGCCGCCCACCGCCGAGGCCCTGGCGGTGTGGCGCAAGCGCTGCACCGAATTGCTGGTGGAGCCGAGCCGCTTCGCCAACGCCATGCACCTGACCACCTGCGCCAAGGAGGCCCTGTCGGCCAGCGGCATGCAGCGGGTCATGCTGCTGATGACCGACCGCGCCCAGAGCACCTTGCGTGTGCACCAGGTCGACGGCCTGCCCAAGGACGCTGCCAACCTGAGCCTGGAGGTGGTCCACAGCACGCTGCTGCAGCGCTTGCTGGAAAAGTCCGCCCAGGTGCGCCTCACGCCTGACAACCACGCGCAATTCTCAGCGCTGCTGCCGCCGATCCTGCGGCGCCTGTTCACCGGCGAGCACCTGCTGCTGCGCTCCCTGAGCTGCAATGGCAAGGTCGTGATGCTGATGGTCGCCGACCAGGGCGGTGGGCCGTTCTCGGAAACCACCGTGCAGGCCTTCGGCAAAACCGCCCAATGCATCGAGAAAGCGCTGCACAGCTTTACCAACCGCAGCGTCTGATGCTTGCGCTACAATCGCCCTCTTTTATCGCCAACATTTGTGCCCAGGAGACCTCACATGCCTGACTTCTCTGGCTTGCCGCTGGTGATCGAGTCCAGCGACCTGCTCGGTCGACTGGATGCCGAACAGCTGATTCTGGTGGACCTCACCAGTGCCGCCCGCTACGCCGAAGGGCACATCCCCGGCGCGCATTTCGTTGACCCCAAGCGCACCCAGCTGGGCCAGCCGCCGGCGCCCGGCCTGCTGCCCCACAAGGCCGACCTGGAAAAACTCTTCGGCGAACTGGGCCACACCCCGGACGCCACCTACGTGGTCTATGACGACGAAGGCGGCGGTTGGGCCGGACGCTTTATCTGGATGCTCGACGTGATCGGCCATCAGAAATATCACTACCTGGACGGCGGCCTGCTGGCGTGGCTGGCGGAACAACACCCGCTGTCGACCGAGGTCCCGCCAGCGGTCGGCGGCCCGGTCAGCCTCACGCTGCACGAGGGCCCCACCGCCACCCGCGAATACCTGCAAAGCCGCCTCGGCGCGGCCGACCTGGGGATCTGGGATGCGCGCGGCCCGCTGGAATACTCCGGCGAAAAAGTGCTCGCGGCCAAAGGCGGGCACATCCCCGGCGCGGTGAATTTCGAATGGACGGCCGGCATGGACAAGGCGCGCAACCTGCGGATCCGCCGCGACATGCCGCAGATCCTCGAAGACCTCGGGCTGACCAGAGATAAAGAGATCATCACCCATTGCCAGACTCACCACCGCTCTGGCTTCACCTACCTGGTGGCCAAGGCGCTCGGTTATCCGCGAGTCAAAGGTTATGCCGGTTCCTGGGGCGAATGGGGCAACCACCCCGACACCCCCGTCGAGATTTAAGAGTTAAGGACAGTTAATGAAAAAGCAGTTGTTTATCCTCAGCCAGTACCTGCTGCCGCACCACCTGCTGTCGCGGTTGGCCGGCTGCATCGCCGAATGCCGCGTGCGCTGGTTCAAGAATGCCTTCACCCGCTGGTTCGCCAAGCGCTATCAAGTGGACATGTCCCAGGCCCTGGTGGAAGACGTGACTGCTTATGAGCATTTCAACGCCTTCTTCACCCGCGCCTTGAAAGACGGCGCGCGCCCGCTGGATCAAACCCCAGGCGCAGTGCTGAGCCCTGCCGATGGCGCGGTCAGCCAACTGGGTCCGATTGAGCACGGCCGTGTGTTCCAGGCCAAGGGCCACAGCTTCAGCGTGCTGGAACTGCTGGGCGGCGATGCAGCCGTGGCGGCGCCGTTCATGGGCGGTGATTTCGCCACCATCTACCTCTCGCCGAAAGACTACCACCGCGTGCACATGCCACTGGCCGGCACCCTGCGGGAGATGGTCTACGTGCCGGGGCGGATTTTCTCGGTCAACCAGACCACCGCCGAAAACGTGCCGGAGCTGTTTGCGCGCAACGAGCGCGTTGTCTGCCTGTTCGATACCGAGCGTGGCCCGATGGCCGTGGTACTGGTGGGCGCGATGATCGTGGCGTCGATTGAAACCGTGTGGGCCGGCCTGGTCACGCCGCCGAAGCGCGAGCTGAAAACCTTCCGCTACGACGAAGCCGCACGGGCGCCGATCCACCTGGAAAAAGGTGCGGAACTGGGTCGCTTCAAGCTGGGTTCCACCGCGATCGTGCTGTTCGGGCCAGATCAGGTGAAGTGGGCAGAAGAACTGGTGGCAGGTTCGCCGGTGCAGATGGGCCAGGGTATCGCACTGCCGAAAGCCTGATCTGAAGCTGACGAAAATCAACATGCAGGAGCCGGGCTTGCCCGCGATGACGGTGTTTCAGTCAACCCATCTGTGACTGAAGTACCG
>NZ_JASCPP010000017.1:0-74340 GCF_029959745.1 Pseudomonas sp. PS01298
GGCAAGCCCGCTCCCACATTTTTGATCGGTGTGAAGCTTCGCGTTTGGCTGTGCGGTTGAAATTGCCGGGCCTTGCGCCGCAGCAATGGACGACGCATCCCCCAATGTGGGAGCGGGCTTGCCCGCGAAAGCGGTATGCCAGTCACCGAACATGTTGGCTGATCCACCGCCTTTGCGGGCAAGCCCGCTCCCACATTTTTGATCGGTGTGAAGCTTCGCGTTTGGCTGTGCGGTTGAAATTGCCGGGCCTTGCGCCGCAGCAATGGACGACGCATCCCAATGTGGGAGCGGGCTTGCCCGCGAAGGCGGTATGCCAGTCACCGAACATGTTGGCTGATCCACCGCTTTCGCGAGCAAGCCCACTCCCACATGGGAACTGCGTCGGGCGCGGGATGCAGGCTAGCCGCTTCCACGCTTATGCTTTTAGCGGTGCAGGACGTACTGGCCGGTAAATACCACCGCGCGCGCCTCACTGCCCTCATTCACAATCCATGTCTCCAGGGTCAAACGCGCTCGGCCATAACGCTTATAGGTGGCGAGAAAGCGCTTCCACACCTTCTCTTCCGGCGCTGCGCACATCACCGTCGCATCCTGCGTCACCGGCAGCGGATAGCTGATCTGCCCTTCCTGGATCACGATATGCCCGTCTTCAATGCCTTCCTCGCGCAGCTGCAGGTGCAGCCAACCCCAACCCGCCAACACCGCGCCGCAATACAGGCTGCCGCCGAACATGGTGCTCTTGTGGTTGATATTGGCCTGCAGGGGCAGGTGCAGCTGCAATTGGCCGTGTTGCCAGTCGAGCACCTTGAGGCCCATTTCCCGGGTGAGGGGAATGTCGTGGTGAAGGATGGATTCCAGGTAACGGCTGTCGCGGCTCATGGGTGCCTCTTGATGGGTGGGCGGGGTCATTCGTCGTCGGTACTGTGGTTGCCGCTGTCGGCGAAGTTCAGGCCGTGTTTACGCAGCTTGTCGTGCAGGGTCTTGCGCGGCACACCCAGGGCTTCGGCGAGGCTGCGCAGGGAGCTGTGGGGGCGTGTGAGTTCGGCTGCGATCAGGCTCTTCTCGAACTGTTCGACTTGTTCGCTCAGGCCTCCCGGAGTGGAGGTCAGTACACCTGCCGCCGGATTGTCCGGCGTGTTGTCCAGCGCCAGCTCCAGGCCCAGGGCAAAGCGCTCGGCAGCGTTCTGCAGTTCGCGGACATTGCCCGGCCAGCTGTGGCGCAGCAGCAGCGCGCGTTGGCCCGGTTGCAGCTCGTGCAGCGGCAGGCCGTGGCGGCTGCTGGCTTCGTCGGCAAAGTGCTGGAACAGCATCAGCGCATCTTCACCGCGCTCGCGCAGCGGCGGGATGCGCAACGGCGCGACGTTGAGGCGGTAGTACAAGTCGGCCCGGAAGCGGCCCTGGTCGGCGGACTGGCGCAGGTCTTCCTTGGTGGCGGCGATGATGCGGATATCCAGTGGAATCAGCTGATTGCCGCCCA
Source organism: Pseudomonas sp. PS01298 (assembly GCF_029959745.1). Lineage (NCBI taxonomy): Bacteria > Pseudomonadati > Pseudomonadota > Gammaproteobacteria > Pseudomonadales > Pseudomonadaceae > Pseudomonas > Pseudomonas sp. PS01298. Next base: position 1,478 of record NZ_JASCPP010000017.1, read on the forward strand.
GGCGCTCGACCACACGCTCCTGCAACAGGCGCAGCAGCTTGACCTGTACATCCAGGCTCATGCTTTCGATTTCGTCGAGGAACAGCGTGCCGCCGTTGGCGAATTCGAACTTGCCGATACGCCGCTTCTGCGCGCCGGTAAAGGCGCCCGGTTCATGGCCGAACAGCTCGCTTTCGACCACCGACTCAGCCAGGGCGCCGGCGTTGATCGCCACAAACGGCCCGCTGCGTCGGCTCGACAAGTCATGCAAGGCGCGCGCGACCACTTCCTTGCCGGCGCCGGTTTCACCGAGGATCAGCACATCGGCCTTGGTCGCCGCCAATGCGCCGATCTGCTCGCGCAGCCGCAGCATTTGCGGGGAGTGGCCGACCAGCCGCGTGCTCAATTGCTGGCGGTCACTCAAGGCCAGGCGCAGGCTGCGGTTGTCCAGCACCAGGCGGCGCAGGGCCAGGGCGCGGCGCACGCTGTCGAGCAGGGCGTCGCTGGCGAAGGGTTTTTCCAGGAAGTCATAGGCGCCGGCGCGCATGGCCTGCACCGCCAGCGGCACGTCGCCGTGGCCGGTGATCAGCAGTACCGGCAACTCCGCGTCCTGGCCGTGCAGTTCGGCCAGCAGCTCCAGGCCATCCATGCCGGGCATGCGGATGTCGCTGACCACCACGCCCGGCCAATCGCGGGACAGGCGTGCGGTAAGGCCGGTGGCTTCGCCCAGCGTCAGGACTTTCAGCCCGGCCAGGTCCAGGGTCTGGCACAGGGCCTGACGCAAGTGTGGATCGTCGTCGATCAACACCACCTGAATCTGGTTATCGATACTCATACACTGCGGTCCTCGGACGGTTGCAGACTGACGCCCGGCGAGCCGGCACGCAATTTCAAGGTTAACAGCGCGCCGCCTTCCTTGTGGTTGGCGAACAGCAGCTCGCCGCCAAAGGCACGCATCAGGGTGTCACAGATTGCCAGCCCCAGCCCCAGGCCTTGAGTGCGCGTCTTGGTGGTGTAGAACGGCTCGCTGGCGCGGCCCAGGGCTTCCATGCAAAAGCCCGGGCCGTTGTCGCGAATGTACAGGTTGACGCCCTGTTCGGTGGTTTGGGCACTCAGCCAGAGCTTGCGCGGCGGGCCTTTTTCGGTCAGGGCGTCGAGGGCATTGGCCAGCAGGTTGCCCAGTACCTGGCGCAAGCGGGTTTCGCCGGCCTGCACCCACAGGGTCGCTTCCGGCAAATCGCGGATCAACTCGACTTCCATCGACCGCCGCCGCTTGGCCAGCAAGGCCAGCGCGTCGTCCAGCGCCGGCTGCAGCGCCACGCTTTCCGGCGCATGGCGGTCGCGGCGGGCAAAGGCGCGCAGGTGCGCGATGATCGAGGCCATGCGCCCGGTCAGTTCGCTGATCAGCTTGAGGTTGCCCCGCGCATCACTGGTGCGCTCGTGGTCGAGCAGGATCTCGGCGTTTTCCGCGTAGCTGCGGATCGCCGCCAGGGGCTGATTGAGTTCGTGGCTGATGCTCGCGGACATGGTGCCCAAAGCCGACAGTTTGCCGGCCTGCACCAGGTCATCCTGGGCGCGCACCAGTTCCTGCTGGGCGTGTTCGCGTTCGAGCACTTCCTGCTTCAAGCGGCGGTTGAGGCCTTCGAGGTCGCTGGTCCGCTCGACCACGCGCATTTCCAGCTCACGACGGGCCTTGGCTTCGAAGGCAATGCGGTCCAGATAGTGGCGGCGGCGCTGCATCATCAGGCCGAGCAACAGCATCAACACCAGCAGCGTGGCGCCCCCCACCGCAACCACTGTGCGCACCGGGCGGTTGATCAGCGAGCGCGGCGCCAGGATCTCCACGTTCCAGCCGGTCTCGGCGATGGCTGTGGATTGGCGCAGCCACGCCGTGGAGCTCAGTGCCAATGGCTGCGGGTCGCGAGTCGGGTAGGGCTGGATGGCGATGATGGCCTGGCGTTCTTCGGCGGTCAGTGGCCGAGTGGCACGGAAGCGCCATTGCGGGCGCGAGGTCAGGATCACCACGCCATTGTGGTCGGTGACCAGCAGTTGTTCCGGGGTATTGCCCCACAGGCTCTCGGTGTGGTCCAGGTCGACCTTGACCACCAGCACTCCGATGATGGTGGCACCATCGCGCACGGCGGCGGCGAAAAAGTAACCGCGTTTGGCCGAGGTGGTGCCCAGGCCGAAGAAGCGCCCCAGGCGCCCGGCCATGGCTTCGCTGAAGTAGGGGCGGAAGGAGAAATTGCGGCCGACGAAACTGTCTTGCTTGTCCCAGTTAGACGCGGCGAGGGTCTTGCCGGTGGTGTCCATCAGGTACATCACTTCCACCCCGGCCTGGGCCGCGACGTCCTTGAGCAGCAGGTTGGCGTTGACCAGGTTGGTGCTCACCTGCGGCGCATCCAGGGCCGTGCGCAGGGCCGGCAAGTCACCGAGAATCTGCGGCAGCACTTCATAGCGATGCAGCGTGCCCAGCAGGTTGGCCACGTACAGGTCGAGGGTCTGGCGGTTCTGCCCGGCCAGTTCACTGCGGTAATAGCGCTCGGCCAAGTGCTCCAGCGGCCACAGCAGCGGCGCCAGGCACAACGCCAACAGGGCGAGGCTGCGCCAGCGGGGTCTTCGCGGAAGGGGTGGGTTCATGGGAGTCGTGCGCCTGTGGGTACAGGCGCATTATGCCTAGTGCTGCCTTGCAAGACACTCGCGCAATGCGTCTTGCCACTGTGGCTGGCTGACCTGCCATTGTTGCTGCAGGCGACTGCAATCCAGGCGTGAGTTCAGCGGGCGCTTGGCGGGCGTCGGGTAGGCGCTGGAGGGAATCGCCTCCAGCTCGGCACAGGCTGTGCCGCCGGCGCGCAGCTGCTCGGCGATCGCCGCGGCGAAGCCGAACCAAGAGGTCTCGCCCTGGGCGGTCAGGTGGTAGACCCCCCATTCACCGGCCTTGCCGGCCTGCCAGCGATCGATCAAGGCACGGGTGCTGTTGGCGATCGTGCCGGCCCAGGTCGGCGCACCGATCTGGTCGGCGACGATACGCAAGTGCGGTTTTTCCTGCAGCAGGCGTTGCATGGTCAGCAGGAAATTCTTGCCGTGGTTGGAGTAGACCCAACTGGTGCGCAGGATCAGGTACTCGCCACCCACGGCGGCAATCGCCTGCTCACCCGCCAGCTTGCTTTGGCCGTAGACGCCCAGGGGGTTCGGTGTGTCGGCTTCGGTGTAGGGCGCGGGTTTGTTGCCGTCAAACACGTAGTCGGTGGAGTAGTGGATCAACGGGATGCCCAGGGCCTCGGCTTCCTCGGCGAGGACGCCGGGGGCAATCGCGTTGATGGCGAAGGCGACGTCTGCTTCGCTTTCGGCTTGATCGACCGCAGTGTGAGCCGCGGCATTGATGATCAGGTCGGGGCGCTGGGCACGGACCTGCTGGCGGATCCGGTCGACGTCAGCCAGGTCGAGCTGATCGCGGCCCAGCACGATGAGTTCGCCGAGATCCTGCAGCCGCTGTTGCAGCGCCAGGGAGACTTGGCCGTGTTGGCCGGTGATGAGGATTTTCATGGGAACAGGTCGGCTTCCATCAGTCGTTTGCCTGCCTGGTCCTTGGCAGACAGTTGCGGCGGTGCAGTGAGTTCCCAGTCGATGGCCAGCGCCGGGTCATTCCACAGGATGCTGCGCTCGGCGCTCGGCTGGTAATAGTCGGTGGTCTTGTACAGAAATTCGGCGTAATCGCTGAGTACCACAAACCCATGGGCGAAGCCTTCCGGTATCCACAGCTGGCGATTGTTCTGCGCCGACAACCGAACCCCCACCCACTGGCCGAAGTTCGGCGAGCTGCGGCGAATATCGACGGCCACGTCCAATACTTCACCGGCGGTCACGCGCACCAGCTTGCCCTGGGTGTGTTCGAGTTGATAGTGCAGGCCGCGCAGCACGCCTTTTTGTGAGCGTGAATGGTTGTCCTGGACAAAGTTGCGCTGCAGCCCGGTGGCGTTTTCGAAAGCCCGGGCGTTGAAGCTTTCGTAGAAAAAGCCGCGCTCATCACCGAACACTTTGGGTTCGATGATCAGCACGCCTGGCAATGAGGTTTCAATGACGTTCACTGGTTGTCTCCGGCCAGTGAGTAGAGGTATTGGCCGTAGCCGGTCTTGCCAAAGTATTTGGCGCGTTCGAGCAGGTGGTCGCGATCGATCCAGCCGTTGCCGTAGGCAATCTCTTCGAGACAGGCGACTTTCAGGCCCTGGCGGCGCTCGATGGTCTGCACGTACTGCGAGGCGTCGAGCAAGCTGTCGTGGGTGCCCGTGTCGAGCCAGGCGAAGCCTCGGCCGAAACGTTCCACTTGCAAGTCACCCCGGTGCAGGTAGGCGTTGTTGACGTCGGTGATCTCCAATTCGCCGCGAGCCGAGGGCTTCACCGCCTTGGCGATATTGACCACATCGTTATCGTAGAAATACAGGCCGGTCACCGCGTAACTGGACTTCGGTACCGCCGGCTTTTCTTCGATGGACAGGGCACGGCCTTCGCTGTCGAAGTCGATCACGCCAAAGCGCTCCGGGTCTTTGACCCAATAGCCGAACACCGTGGCGCCCTTGCCGCGTTTGACGGCCGCGTGCAGCTGCTCGCTGAAGCGCTGACCATGGAAAATGTTGTCACCCAGGATCAAGCACACCGGGTCGCTGCCTATGAACTGCTCGCCAATCAGGAAGGCTTGCGCCAGGCCATCCGGGGTCGGCTGTTCGGCGTAGCTGAATGTCACGCCGAACTGGCTGCCGTCACCCAGCAGATTGCGGTACTGCGGCAGGTCCGCCGGGGTGGAAATCACCAGGATTTCCTTGATCCCTGCGAGCATCAGGACCGAGATCGGGTAATAGATCATCGGCTTGTCATACACCGGTAGCAATTGCTTGGACACACCCAGGGTGATGGGGTGCAGGCGCGTGCCGGAGCCGCCGGCCAATACGATTCCTTTCATCATGCGATCAGATCCCTCATGTCGGTGTTGCCCAATCGTTGACCCTGATAACTGCCGTCCTGGACCCTGCGGCACCATTCCAGATTATCCAGGTACCACTGCACGGTTTTGCGTAGACCGGTTTCAAAGGTTTCCAAAGGCACCCAGCCCAATTCGCGTTCGATCTTGCTGGCATCAATGGCGTAGCGTTGATCGTGCCCTGGGCGGTCCTTTACGAATGTGATCAGGTCGGCGTATTGCTCGACGCCGTCCGGGTGCTGCGGCGCCAGCTCTTCCAACAGGGCGCAGATGCTGCGAACCACGCTGATGTTCTGCTGCTCGTTGTGCCCGCCGATGTTGTAGGTCTCGCCGACGGCGCCTTCGGTGACCACCTTGAGCAGCGCCCGCGCGTGGTCTTCGACGAACAGCCAGTCGCGCACCTGCAAACCATCACCATAGACCGGCAATGGCTTGCCCGCGAGCGCGTTGAGGATCACCAGCGGGATCAATTTCTCGGGAAAATGGAACGGGCCGTAATTGTTCGAGCAGTTGGTCAGCAGTACCGGCAGGCCGTAGGTGCGCTGCCAGGCTCGCACCAGGTGGTCGGAGGCTGCTTTACTGGCGGAGTAAGGCGAACTCGGCGCATAGGGGGTGGTTTCGGTGAACAGGTCGTCCACGCCATGCAGGTCGCCGTACACTTCGTCAGTGGAAATGTGGTGGAAGCGAAACGCGCTTTTGTCTGCGGTCTCGAGTGTTTGCCAGTAGCCCCGGGCGGCCTCCAGCAGGCTGTAGGTGCCGACGATGTTGGTCTGGATAAAGTCCGATGGACCGTCAATCGAACGGTCGACATGCGACTCGGCGGCCAAGTGCATGATCGCCTGGGGCTCGAAGCGCGCCAATACGGCGCTGACGGTGGCCTGGTCGATGATGTCGGCCTGGACGAACTCATAGCGGCTGTTGGCGGCGATACTGGTCAGCGACTCCAGGTTGCCGGCGTAGGTGAGTTTGTCCAGGTTGAGCACTTCGTGCTCGGTGTGCTGAATCAGGTGACGTACCAAAGCAGAACCGATAAAACCGGCGCCACCGGTAATGAGAATGCGCATGTCGGGGGCCCTTTTCCTTAGACGGACGATTAGCGAATGGAGCATAGCCTGTGTTGTGGCGCTGGACAGGGCGGTATATGTCCGGGGGTTGCGTAAGCCCCCTGAACAATGGCGATATACACCCCTGAAAAAAAACCGAGGCCACCCCATGTTGCTCGCCACGTTGATTCATCGCGCCAGTCTACCCTGCCCGCAAGTAGGCCCCGATCAGGCGGCGCAGTTGCTTGAGCAACATTACGGCCTCGCGGGCACATTGCAGTCACTGGGCAGCCAACAGGACCTCAACTACAAGGTCGACAGCCCGCGCGGGCGCTTTGTTCTGAAAATCTGCCGGGGCGACTACGCCGCTGTGGAATTGCACGCCCAGCACGCGGCCTTCAACAGCTTGCAGGCGCAAGCCGGCCTGCGTGTACCCAAGGTCATCCCGGCCTTGAGCGGCGACGAACTGCTGAGCGTCAATCTCGACGGGCAAACCCTGCATGTGCGTCTGCTGGATTATATCGACGGGCAGCCGTTGACCCACCTGCCTCACCTGGGGCGTGAGGTGATCGCGGGCTTCGGCGACCTGTGCGGCCGTATGAGCCTGGCCCTCGCGTCTTTTGCCCATCCGGGCCTGGAACGCACCCTGCAATGGGACCCGCGCCATGCACGGGAACTGATCACCCACCTGCTGGCCAGCCTGGAAAACCTGCCGCATCGCGCGGCCCTGGAGCAGGTGGCCGAGCAGGTCGAGCAACGCATCCGGCCCTTGGCCGAGCGCTTGCCGTGGCAAGCGGTGCACATGGATATCACCGACGACAACGTGGTCTGGCAACGCGATGCCCAACGCCGTTGGCAAGTCCAGGGCGTGATCGATTTCGGCGACCTGGTCCACACCTGGCGCATCGCCGACCTGTCCGTGACCTGCGCCGCCCTGTTGCACCATGCCGAGGGCGACCCGTTTGCGATCTTGCCGGCGATCCAGGCTTGCCATGCGGTGACACCGCTGCAGCCCGAAGAATTGCAGGTGCTGTGGCCGTTGATCGTCGCCCGCGCGGCCGTGTTGGTACTCAGCAGCGAGCAGCAGCAACGCCTGGATCCGGATAACAGTTACCTGTTGAAAAACGCCGAGCACGAGTGGGAAATCTTCCATGTGGCGACATCGGTGCCGTTCGAGTTGATGGAAGCGGCGATTCTCAGCTGCGTCGGGCAGGCGCCTGCAGCGCTGGTCAGCCAAGGCTTCGCGCCGTTGTTGCCAGGGCTGGTGGGGCGCGAATTTGCGCTGATCGACCTGGGCGTGCTCAGCGCGCATTTCGAGGCCGGCAACTGGGAACATGCCGGCGCCGATCAGCGTTTGCTGCAGGACGCGGCCGCCGTGCATGGCCTGGCGGCCAGTCGTTATGGGCAGTACCGTTTGTCACGGACTCAGCCCGACAGTGCCCATGAGCCGCAGACGTTCCCATTGCACGTCGAGCTGCACGTGCCCCAGGGTACCTCCGTCGAAGCGCCGTTTGCGGGCACTGTGCACCTGGGCGCCAACGGCGAACTGCGTGTGCACAGCGGTGAAGCCAACGTGCGGTTGTGGGGTGTCAAGGCGTCGCTGCGGCCGGGCGCTGCGGTGCTCAAGGGCCAGGTTATCGGCGAAGTCGAAGGCCCGCTCACCGTGCAACTGTGTCGCACCGAGCTGCCGGCGCCGTTATTCTGCACGCCCTCGCGCGCGCAGGCGTGGCAGGTGCTGTGCCCCTCGCCGGCCGCGCTGCTGGGGCTGGCTTGCGATGCCGAGCCCGAGCTGGACCCCGAGGCCCTGCTGGCGCGCCGCGATGCCAGCTTCGCCCGCTCGCAGAAACACTATTACGCCGATCCGCCGCGTATCGAGCGCGGCTGGCGCAACCACCTGATCGACATGCAGGGCCGCTCCTACCTGGACATGCTCAACAACGTGGCGGTGCTCGGCCATGGCCATCCGCGCATGGCCGAGGTGGCGGCGCGCCAGTGGTCGCTGCTCAACACCAACTCGCGCTTCCATTACGCGGCAATTGCCGAGTTTTCCGAGCGCTTGCTGGCGCTGGCGCCGGCGGGCATGGACCGGGTGTTCCTGGTCAACAGCGGCACCGAAGCCAACGACCTGGCGATCCGCCTGGCCTGGGCCTACAGCGGCGGGCGCGACATGCTCAGCGTGCTGGAGGCGTACCACGGCTGGTCGGTGGCAGCGGATGCGGTCTCGACTTCGATTGCCGACAACCCCCAGGCCTTGAGCAGCCGCCCGGAGTGGGTGCACCCGGTGACCGCGCCCAATACCTATCGCGGCGAGTTCCGCGGGCAGGACAGCGCGCCGGACTATGTACGAAGCGTGGAACACAACCTGGCGAAAATCGCCGCGAGCAAACGTCAATTGGCGGGTTTCATCTGCGAGCCGGTGTACGGCAATGCCGGTGGCATCTCGCTGCCGCCTGGTTATCTGCAGCAGGTGTATGCATTGGTGCGCGCTCAGGGCGGCGTGTGCATCGCCGATGAAGTGCAGGTCGGTTATGGCCGCATGGGCCACTTTTTCTGGAGCTTTGAAGAGCAGGGCGTGGTGCCGGACATCATCACCATGGCCAAAGGCATGGGCAATGGCCAGCCGCTGGGGGCGGTGATCACCCGCCGCGAAATCGCCGAGGCGCTGGAGGCTGAGGGCTATTTCTTCTCATCCTCCGGTGGCAGCCCGGTCAGTTGCCGCATCGGCATGGCAGTGCTGGATGTGATGGAGGAAGAAAAGCTGTGGGAAAACGCCCAAGTGGTCGGCGGGCATTTCAAGGCGAGATTGGAAGCATTGATCGACCGTCACCCGTTGGTCGGCGCCGTTCACGGCTCGGGTTTCTACCTGGGCCTGGAGCTGGTGCGCGACCGCCACACCCTGGAACCCGCCACCGAAGAAACCGCGCTGCTCTGCGAGCGCCTGCGCGAGCTGGGGATTTTCATGCAGCCTACCGGTGATTACTTGAACATCCTCAAGATCAAGCCGCCGATGGTCACCTCCCGCCGCAGCGTGGATTTCTTCGTCGATATGCTGTCGAAGGTGCTGGATGAGCTTGTGTAGGTAGTCGATTGTTATCGGCTATTTATTGTCATATTTATCCACTATGATCGCAGATCGCTTTTAAAGCCGATTTTTATCCGTTATAAAGTCGGCCTTCACCCCATTCGGAGTCCTGAACGCCATGACCACCCTGCACAGCACACCCCGCGCCGATGGCTTCTACATGCCCGCCGAATGGGCGCCACAGACCCAGACCTGGATGATCTGGCCAGAACGCCCGGACAACTGGCGCCTGGGCGGCAAGCCAGCGCAGGCGGCGCACGTCGCGGTGGCCAAGGCCATTGCGCGCTTTGAACCGGTGACCGTGGCGGTGTCCGCCGGCCAGTACGAAAACGCCCGCGCCCGCCTGGATGTGCCGAATATCCGCGTGGTGGAAATGTCCAGTGACGATGCCTGGGTACGTGACACCGGCCCGACCTTCGTGATCAACAACAGCGGCGAAGTGCGCGGCGTGAACTGGGACTTCAACGCTTGGGGCGGTTTTGACGGCGGTCTGTATTCGCCGTGGAACCGCGACTCGCAGGTAGGCGGCAAGATCCTCGAAATCGAGCGCGCGCCGCGCTACCGCACCGAGGGCTTTGTGCTCGAAGGCGGCTCGATCCACGTCGACGGCGAAGGCACCTTGATCACCACCGAGGAGTGCCTGCTCAACCGCAATCGCAACCCGCACCTGGACCGTGGCGAGATCGAAGCAGTGCTGAGCGCCAACCTGGCTGTGGATAAGATCATCTGGTTGCCGGACGGCCTGTTCAACGACGAAACCGATGGGCATGTGGATAACTTCTGCTGCTACGTGCGCCCGGGTGAAGTGCTGCTGGCCTGGACCGACGACCCGCAAGACCCGAACTACGCGCGCTGCCATGCCGCCCTCGACGTCCTGCAAAGCAGCACTGATGCTAAGGGACGCGCGTTCACAGTGCACAAAATGCCGATCCCGGGGCCGCTGTACGCCACCGAGGAAGAATGCGCCGGCGTGGACCCGGTAGACGGTACCCAGGAGCGCAACCCGAGCGTGCGGCTGGCGGGTTCCTACGTGAACTTCCTGATCGTCAACGGCGGCATTATCGCGCCGAGCTTCGACGATCCGCTGGACAGCCAGGCCAAGGCCATCCTGCAGCAGCTGTTCCCACAGCACGAAGTGGTGATGGTGCCGGGCCGTGAACTGTTACTGGGCGGCGGCAATATCCATTGCCTGACCCAACAACAGCCAGCCCCGCACAAAAACTGAGTGCAGTTGTAACAGCGTTCGAGCGATGAGCGGGCGCTAGCCGGTTTCAGCGTTTTGAGCAAGCCCGCGGCCCAGCAAGGTCGCGGGCTTTTTTGTGTCCGTATGCCTATAAACACGGGACATTGGCATAGCTCTTGTATCGGTGTTGTCACAGTGGCCCAGGGTGATGACTGCGCAGTTCTGTCATAAACCTTGAGTAAGTTAGCCGCTCACGCAGTAGGAGAGAGCGCTGAAATGAATGCCGATATCAACCTGATGTACACGCGCACCTTCCACCCTTTGCGGGTCAACGGTGACGCGATCCATGCGCTGGCGCTCTGGTTGAAGGAAAACGGTTCGCGACAGATCCGGCAGCAGCCTGACTTGCGCAGCGTGATGAGTGAACGCTACCCGGCGGGGTTGTTCAGTGAGGAAGAAGTGCACGCGCTGTGTGAACTGATCGCACCCTTGTAGGAACCGGCCTGCCGGCGACGACGGCCTTGGGCCTGCGCTGATCTCGCCGACGCTATCGTCGGCAAGCCGGCTCCTACAGGTGGAGGGGGAATTTAGAAGCTGTAAGTGCCTGTGACCACCAGGCTGCGTGGCTCGCCTGGCTGGATCTGCGCCACGCTGGTCGCCGAGGCGTAGTAGGTTTTATCGGCGATGTTATTCAGCGCCGCGCGCAGGTCCCATTCCTTTTGACGGAACCCGGCCAATGCGTCCCAGCGACCATAACCTGGCATGACCACGGTGTTGAGGCTGTCGGCATAACGGTCGCCCACCAGGGTCAGCCCGGTTTCCGCGTACCAACCCATTTCCGGTTTCCAGGTGAGGAACAGGCTGGCATTGCGCTTGGCGACGTCGCTGACGCGCTTGCCTTCAAAGCCGTTGTTGTCCTTCACGACCGTAGCATCCTGCAAGCCGATGCCGCCGCGCACCGACCAATTGCCGACAATCTTGCCGGTGGCGGTCAGCTCCACGCCACGCGAGCGCTGCAGGCCGCTGAGCAAGGTGATGGTGCGGTCCAGCGGGTCGCTGGTGCGGCGGTTGTAGAGTTCCAGTTCGTACACGGCGAGGGTGGTGCTGAGGCGGTCGTCGAGCCAGTCGCTCTTGACCCCGATTTCCTTCTGCTTGGTCAGTTCGGGGCTCAGGTCGTTGACGCTGCCGGCGGCGTTCGGGGTGATGCCGATCACGCCGCCCCCCGCCGGGGAAAAGGTTTTGCTCCACGAGGCGTAGAACGAGTGATGTTCCAGCGGCGTCCAGACCACACCGAAGCGCGGGCTGGTGCTGTGGCTTTCGACCGCTTGCCGGGTGTTGAGCAGCTTGTTCTTGGTGTCCACTTCAAATCGGTCGTAGCGCAGGCCAGCGAGCAATTGCCACTGATCATTCAGGCGCAGTTGGTCCTGTACGTAGACGGCGCGGCTGTCGACTTCAGTGTGATTGTTGCTCGACACGCTCATTCGCCCGGTGTGGCTCAGGTGGCGATTCGGCTGGTTGAGGTCCAGGCTCGGCACGGCCTGCCCGCCACGGCTGACGGCTGTCGCGGTGTACAGCTTGGGGTCGCGGCGCTGGCTGCCCAGCTCAAGGCCGCTGAGCAGGCGGTGCTCCAGGCCGAAGGTGCTGAAGCCACCTTCGAGCTCAAGGTTGTTGAAGATATTCAGGGTGGTCAGGTCCTGCTGCCAGCGCTGGCGTGTGACGCTGTTAGTCGTAGGCGCGTAGGCGGTCTGGTAAGTGTTGTCGAAATCGCTGTCGAGCTTGAATACGCCCAACGTCTGGCGCAGTTGCCAATTGTCATTGAGTTCGTAGGCCAGCTTGGAGCGCAGCGACTGGGTCTTGTCGTCGATGTAGTCGCGGCTGTCAAAGTAGGTGGTGCCGCGGCTCACATCCGCCGGGCGGCCGTTGACGCCGGGGATGCCACGGTCCGGCGTGCGGTTGTAGCGGCTGTATTCGTATTGCACCAGCCAGTTCAGGTCCGGGGTCAGTTGCCAGCTCATGGACGGTGCGAACAACTGGCGATTGCCGCTGACGCCATCGCGAAAGCTGTTGTTGTCCTGGTTGCCCATGTTCAGGCGCAGGCTGAGGGTGTCGCTGGGGTCGGCACTGAGATCGGCATACAGGCTGCGCAAATCATTGCTGCCACCCTGGGCCTCGATGCTCGAGGCGTGGCCGGCGATGGGCAGTTTGCTCACGCGGTTGACGATCCCTCCCTGACCGCCTCGCCCGTAAAGTACGGCTGCTGGCCCCTTGAGCACTTCGATGCGCTCGATGTTATGCAGGTCGCGCACGTATTGGCTGTCGTCGCGAATGCCATCCAGATAGAAGTCATTGCTCGCGTCGAAACCACGGATGCGCAAACTGTCGAAACGTGTGTCGGCGCCGCTGCTCACGTTGGGGATGCCGCTCAACGCCTGGCCGAGGTCATTGGTGCCGTAGGCGCGCAGGGTTTCGGTCTTGACCGAGTCGATCGCCTGGGGCACATAACGCACCGCAGTGGCGGTGCGGGTGGCGGTGGTGGTTTCCCTGACGCGGGGATCGTCTTCGTCGGCGTCGACGCTGATCGAGGTTTCGGGCAGGGTGGTCACCGCACAGGCAAAACCGGCAGACAGCAGAACAGAAAGCCCAAGGGTGAGGGGCATCAGGCGTGGGGCTGGCATGGGGAAATGTATCCGAATTGTTAGGGAGGAAATTGCGCGTTAATGGTAATGCTTTGCATTTACGTGCGTTATCTATTCCCAAATGTATCGGCTTTGAAATATGTTACTAAATGTGTTTCAAAGGTCGCCAAAGGCGATTTTTTGTCGTTTCCAGAGCGGCAATAGGCCTTTGCTTAGAATTATTTCGCCTAAATACAGACGATTCACGAAATTGACACATAGTTCAACGCGCGACTAGGATTGCGCCCAACGCCTGTGGCTAACCGCCATGACTCATCCAATAAAAAAGGCCCGCGGCAGTTAAGTCGTCCGCGGGCTTTCTTTTTTCCTGGAAAAGTCGACACCAGAAAAGCGACACGGAGCCTGGTGTCACAGCGCGTACTCAACCAGTAATAAGGAATATAAGAAATGTTGAAGCAACGGATGGGTCTGATCGCTCTGGGGATTTTGAGCGCCACTCAGGCAATGGCCAACGACCAGGAGCAATCCAAGGGTTTTGTTGAAGACAGCCACCTGAACATCGCAGCACGTAACGCCTACATCAGCCGTGACTACAAGAACGGCAAGCAAGACAAAGCCGAGTGGGGCCAAGGCTTCATCGGTAAGTTGGAGTCCGGCTTCACCCAAGGCACCGTCGGTGTGGGTGTGGACGTCATCGGCCAATACGCTATCCGTCTGGACGGTGGTAAAGGTCGCGCCGGCGCGGGCGGCATCGACTTCTTCAAGCAGGGCAATGGCACCACCAACCCTGATGGCAGCAACAACCCAGGCTCGGCACCGCACGACCTGGCCAAAGGCGGCGCTGCCGTGAAGTTCCGCGTTTCCAACACTGTGCTCAAGTACGGTGATCAGTTCCCGGCCGTGCCTGTACTGCAGTACGACAACTCCCGTCTGTTGTCGGAAACCTACACCGGTACGTCGATCGTTTCCAAAGAGATCGCCGGTCTGCAACTGGACGCAGGTCACTTCACCAAAGAAGCGCGCAAGAGCATGGAAGGCACCGACAGCGGTCGCCTGAAAAGCATCGACTACATCGGTGGTAGCTACAAATTCACCGAAAGCCTGTCGGCTGCGCTCTACGCTTCCGACATGCAGGACGTGCTGAAGAAGCAATACGTCAACGTCAACTACGTGCTGGCCCTGCCAGAGAAGCAGTCGCTGACCTTTGACTTCAACGGCTACAAAACCAAGTTGGACAAGAGCTTCGCCCTGGAAAACCAGAAAGACGAAGACGCTCGCGACAACAAAATCTGGAGCCTGGGCGCCACGTGGGCTGTCGGCCCGCACAGCTTCACCCTTGCTCACCAGCGCAGCACCGGCGACACCGGCTACCTGTATGGCGGCTACCGCAACGCTGGCGGCATCGGCGATGGCGGCAACACCATCCTGCTGGCCAACTCCTACTGGTCCGACTTCAACGGCAAGGACGAGCGTTCGTGGCAAGCAGCCTACGGTATCGACTTCGCTACCTTCGGCGTGCCTGGCCTGAGCTACAACGTTGCCTACGTGCGCGGTACCAACATTGACGACGGTTCCAACCGCGGCAATGGCACTGAGCGTGAAATCTTCAACCAGTTCAAATACGTCGTTCAGAGTGGCCCGGCCAAAGACCTGAGCCTGCGTGCGCGTGCGTCCTGGTTGCGTGTTTCCAGCAACGCCGACCAGTACAACGTAGGCGGTAACGAAATCCGTCTGTTCGCCGACTACCCGATCAACGTTTTCTGATTGATCTGGCGTCGCGCCTGATCCAAGGCGATAAAAAACCCCGACTGGTTCGGGGTTTTTTTATGCCTGCGCAGAATCCTCCCGGCTCTGCAGGACCTTGCGTGCAACAGACGCGTTGACGTAGTCGAGCATCAGCCTCAGGCCCTCGTAGGGTTCGATCTTCTGGTTGTCGATACACAGTTGCGCCATCTGCAGCAGCACTTGGCGTTTCTTCTTGTTGATCCGCGCGCCGGGCACGCCAAACGCGGTCTTGCGCCGCTCAGGCAAGGGCGCATCCGGCTTCAACTCCAGCGTTACCCAGATGCCCTGCATGAACTGCAGCGAGACATCGGCGATGTGCTCGATCGGCACCGGCTGCTTCAGGTTGGCGAAGACAAAATGCTCCGGCGTCAGGCGCAAGGCGACCTGCGCTGCGCGTTTGTACCGTCGCACGCCCAGCCCCAGGAATATCAGCGCGACGCTACCGACGGCGGCGCCCACGCCGATTGTCGACAACGGCATGCCTTTCAGGCGCTCCGGGGCCAGCCAGGGGCGGGCCATTATCCACAGGGCGAACAGCACGAAGGGTATCGTCAATACCGCCATCAAGACGCCGCGCCATGCGCCGCCTTCATGCAGTGCGCGTTCGCCATCTGTCGAAACGACCAGGGTTTCCAGCAGCTGAGTGTGCATGGCGTTCTCGGCGACGGCCACCTCGAGCAGATCGCGATACAGTTGCTCGCGCAGCGTCTGTGGCGCGCTGAAATAACCATCGATTTGCCCGTTCGCCGCGGTGGCGTCGACGGGTCGGGTGGCGGTGCGCAGCGCCTCGTCCAACGGCACCTCAAGCGCCTGCAGGCGTTCGCCATTGGACGGGTGGGAATCGGTCGGATGCGGCTGATGAATCTCCAGTGCTTCAGGCGGCAGATGCAATTCGCAACCGCTCAGCGCGGTGAGCACGGCGCGGGGCAGGTCTTCTTCTGATGCGGCGTCACATAACGTCAGCAGCGATTCCTCGACGTGGGCATGCAGCACCGACACCCGCAACAGGGCCGACGCCGCGGCGCGATTGCCGGCCACGCGCGCACCGGCGGCATCCGCCAGCAGCTCGCGCTCGCGGCTCCAATGATTCACCGCGTGATCAAAGTGCTGCATGAAAAACACGCCGAACAGAAAGGATGGGCGCATCAGCCAGCCCTGGATCAGGTCGCTCGCCAGCAGGGTTTGCAGCAAGGCCTGCAGGCTGCGATTGACGCCGTCATAGATCGGCACAAAGCGCAGGCTGTAGTCGGTATCTTCACCGGCGAAGTGCGCGAGTTCATGGCCGATCACCGCGCCGATTTCGGCGCGGCTCAGCAAGCCAAGGTGCAGCAGCGGCACGTGCAGGGTGCGTCCAGTCAAGCGGGTTTGCGCCGGCAGCACACTGGCCTCGCTGGACGTCACATAAAAGCCTTGGGCCAGGCTCACGACGATATGGTCCGGCGCCAATGCATCCAGTGTGCTCGAAAGCTCATTCACCTGGCCCCACAAGGCTGGTGCCTGCTCGGGCGTCACCACGGCGCCGAACATCTCCAGCGGTTCGGGCTTGAACATGCCCAGCATGTACCGCAACTGCTTGAGCAACAGCCAGATCGAATACACGCAGAACGCCGCGACCACCCCCAGCACTGCCATCAGCTTGATTTCACCGCTGCCCAGCCGGCCGACATGCCACATCGCCAAACTTTCATAGCTCAAGGCGAGGGCGACCGTTGCTGCCATCGCCACCACATGGCTGACCAACACGTAGGGCAGCAAGCGGCTGCCGAGGGTGAACGCCTGCAAGAGTTTGTCCCGCGACTGCTGCGCCCGTTGCCCGGCCCACTGCGTGCCGAGCAGCGCCGCCAGGCCAATCAAGGCCGCCAGCAGCCCGAGGCCGATCACCCACGGTGCCAACGCCCGCAGTGCACGGTTGATGTGATGAGCGGTGGGCAGTTCGGCTTCGATCTTGTCCAGCCGCGAGAGCGCCAGTTGCACGCGGATTTTTTCTTTGCCGAGGTCGACGGTCGCGGCCGGGTCTTGCGCCGCCAGCGCCTGCAGTTGCTGCTTGGCGATGTCGACATTGAGGTGGTAGTCGATCACCGCGTTGCTGGTTTGGGCAGCGCGCTGGTGCTCCCAACCGCCGAGTGCGGCCAACAGCAGCGGGAAAATCACCAGCAGAAAGGTCAGCTTCAGGGCGTTCATGGGAGTCCGTTCACAACGCGTGGGCTTCGGTTATACCGAAAAATACGCCAGCGAGGATAGGGCAATACGACGCTGTTGATCCATTACACCGCGTCACTAATGAAGTACCCAGCCCCACCTTTATCCGCTCAAGGCGCACGCCTAAATTGGCCCCACTGCCAGCCCATCACCCCGATGGCCGGCGACTGGAGCCATTGCCATGCCCTTTGTCAGCCTGCGCATCACCCGAGACGGCGTTACCCCGGAGCAAAAAGCCCAGGTCATCGCCGAGTTCACCGAAACCCTCGAACGCGTCCTGCACAAACGCCCGGACCTGACCCACATCGTCATCGAAGAAATCGACACCGATAACTGGGGCTACGCCGGCATCACCACCACTGAGTACCGCAAATCCATTACCGGAGCATCATCATGAGTAAAGTCGTTATCGTTACCGGCGCTTCCCAAGGCATCGGCGCCGCCGTGGTCCAGGCCTACCGCGCCCTCGACTACCGCGTGGTCGCCACCTCGCGTTCGATCCAGCCGTCCACCGACCCGAACATCCTCACCGTCGCCGGTGACATCGGCGACTCCGCCACCGCCCAGCGCGTCATCCGCGAAGCGCTGGCAGCCTTTGGGCGCATCGACAGCCTGGTCAACAACGCCGGTATCTTCATCGCCAAGCCTTTCACCACGTACACCCAGGAGGACTACGCCAACGTGCTCGCGGTGAACCTCAACGGCTTTTTCTACATCACCCAACTCGCCATTGCCGAGATGGAAAAACGCGGCGCCGGCCACATCGTCAGCGTCACCACCAGCCTGGTCGACCATGCCGTCGACGGCGTGCCTTCGGTGCTCGCCAGCCTCACCAAGGGCGGGCTGAATTCGGCGACCAAGTCGCTGGCGATTGAATACGCCAAGCGCGGGATTCGGGTCAACGCAGTGAGCCCGGGGATCATCAAGACGCCGATGCACGCCGAGCCCACCCACGCGGCACTCGGGAAGTTGCACCCGATGGGGCATATGGGCGAAGTGAGTGACATCGCCCAGGCGATTATCTATTTGGAGCAAGCGGCATTCGTGACCGGCGAGATTCTGCATGTGGACGGCGGCCAAAGTGCCGGGCACTGAGTGCAGGTGGCTTGAGTCAATGACGCCCGCCGACTAGTCTCGATGGCGGGCACCGCTGCACAAAAACCTTCCACCCACTGTTCGGGATGAGATCAAAATCGGCAAGGCTGCGCGCGAACAGTTTTCAGGCGAGTTCGATGCTGACCCAATAGCGGGTCAGGTAGCGCACCCTTACTGGCAGGGTTTTGCCCAGGTTTTCCAGCACAGTGTCGGTGTCGTCAATGCGGAACGCGCCGGAAATGCTCAGGTCCTGGACCTGCGGCGCGCAACGCAGCACGCCTGGGCGGTAACGACCCAACTCGGTGATGAAGTCGCCGAGGCGCCAATCGTCCACGCTCAACATGCCGCGAACCCATGCCGCCGAGCCGGGAGGCAGAGGACGCGCGTTTTCAAGCGCATCGTGATCGAACGTGACCTGTTGGCCGGCCTCCAGGCGCAACGCCTGTTCTGGTTGGCGGCGCGGGCGGACTTCAACGGCGGCCTCCAGCACACCGACGTGGGTGCTGTCTTCCAATTGGCGAACGCTGAACTGGGTGCCAAGCGCCTTGATCGTGCCGTCGCCGGTGCTGACGATGAGCGGGCGCCGGGCCGGGTCCTTGGCGGTCTGCACCAGGATTTCGCCCTGGTACAGCTGGATCAGCCGCTGATGGGCGTCGAAGCGGATATCCAGCGCCGTGCCGGTGTTCAACTCCAGTTGCGTGCCATCGTCGAGCCTCAGCGAGCGCCGTTCCCGGGTGTGGGTGCGGTGTTGTGCGAGCACCGCGCGATACGGCACCTGTTCCACCGCCAGCCACGAACAGCCACCTACCGCGAGCAGCATGCCGAGAATCTTCAACACAGCGCGACGTTGTTTCTGCGCCGCGCCCAGACCGGAAAGCGCCGCCTGGCGAGGCATCTTCGCCCACTGCTGCTGCAGCGCCTCGACCCGTGCCCACGCCGCCGCGTGTTGCGGGCTGGCCTGCAACCAGGCCTGCCAGGCGTGGGTGCGCGCCTCATCCGGCGTACCGTCATTGAGCTGCACGTACCAGGTGGCGGCGGCCTCCAGCGTCTTGAGGTCCGGCGGTGTAGCCATCAGGTTTCGACCAGCAACAGGCATTGGGTCATGGCGCGAACC
This sequence comes from Pseudomonas sp. PS01298, assembly GCF_029959745.1. Lineage (NCBI taxonomy): Bacteria > Pseudomonadati > Pseudomonadota > Gammaproteobacteria > Pseudomonadales > Pseudomonadaceae > Pseudomonas > Pseudomonas sp. PS01298. Next base: position 20,569 of record NZ_JASCPP010000017.1, read on the forward strand.
AGGTGATTTTTCACCGTGGTCACCGAGACCCCGAATCGCTCGCCAGCCGCTACGTAATTCAAGCCTTCCAACTGCACTGCGAGAAAAATCTCGCGTGTGCGCGTGCCTAACCCATCCAGCAGCGTGTCGATGGACACCAGCATCTCAATGATCGACAAGCGCACCTCGGGCGACACCTCCACCGGCTCCGGCCGCAGCGCCAATGCCTGCAGGTAAGCCTGTTCGATGGCCCGGCGCCGGGATTTATCGATCAGCAACGAACGCGCAATCGCACTCAGATAGCCGCGCGGCTCCCGGATGGGCGTAGTCTGGCGGGCCGTCATCACACGTACGAACGTGTCCTGCGCCAAGTCGGACGCATCCGCAGCATTCCCCAGGCGCACCCGCAACCAGCCCTTCAGCCAACTGTTGTGTTCGCTGTACAGCTGGTGAAGTGTTGAAGGATCGAGGGTCGACATGAGCGTGCCACCGAAGTGTAAATGGTAATGGCTCTCATTATTGTGATGGCACGTTTATTAGGCAAGGCCTTTGAATGTTCTTTTAGTGCGTTCGGTACTATTAAAATGTCGGTCTTTTTAAACTTTCCGCTCGTACGTATCCGCACTTTTCCCGCGACTAAACCCGTTAGCGAACGCCCTCCATGGCACCATTTATGTCGTCAAATAAGTGACGTTTTTGCGCAAAAAATGCCGTTGGGCGGCAGATAAGACAAAGCGTTGACAGTTTGATATTCATCCAACATTATTCGCGACGGTTTTGATGGCTCTAAGCCATTAAAATGACATTAATGACGCGCGTTCGTCCCGCTGTGGTTTTTCAAGATAAAGGGATATGGCGGCTCGGATTCAAACGGTCCGGCGGCGTCGGCCAGAGTTAACTAATAAACGCTGTCACTTTATTTAGCAGGCTCGCTTCTACACGCCTGCGCTCGAGTCTTTAGGAAGAAAACTACATGGCTGTTGGACGAATTCTGGTTACGGGTGGTGCAGGTTTCATTGGTTCACATCTGGTAGATGCTTTGCTTGGCAAAGGCTACAAGATTCGCGTACTCGATAACCTGTCGACCGGCAAGGTGACGAACCTGCCCGTGGACAATGCCGACCTCGAACTGGTCGTCGGTGACGTGGCGGACAGCGCCGTCGTTGACCAAGCCATGCGCGACTGCAGCGCCGTCGTCCACCTTGCCGCAGTGGCGTCGGTGCAGGCGTCGGTAGACGATCCTGTCGCCACCCACCAAGCCAACTTCGTCGGCACCCTCAATGTCTGCCAGAGCATGCTCAAGGCCGGCGTGAAGCGCGTGGTGTTCGCCTCCAGCGCCGCGACCTATGGCAACAACGGCGAAGGCACGGCCATCACCGAAGACACCCCCAAGTCGCCACTGACCCCTTATGCCAGCGACAAGTTGGCCAGTGAGTACTACCTGGACTTCTATCGCCGCGAGCACGGCCTGGAACCGGTGATCTTCCGTTTCTTCAATATCTTCGGCCCGCGCCAGGATCCTTCATCGCCGTACTCCGGTGTGATCAGCATCTTCACCGAACGCGCGTTGGCCCGTAAGCCGATCACGGTCTTTGGTGACGGCGAGCAGACGCGCGACTTCGTCTATGTGCAGGACCTGGTCAGCATCCTGGTCCAGGCCGTGGAGACCCGCAAGCCGGCCCCTGAAGCCATCAACGTCGGGCTTAACCGCGCGACCAGTCTCAATGACCTGATTGCCGAACTGGGCAAGGCCACGGGCACCCCGCTGAACGTGACTTACCAGGCGCCACGCCAAGGTGACATTCGCCATTCGCGCGCCAACAACACCCGTTTGCTGGAACGCTTTGCACTCCCGGAACCGACCTCCATCGGCCAGGGTCTGGCGCAGCTTTTGCGAAGTTTGTAACTCGCCGGTCAACCTGTCCGTCGTTAACGCAGTATTGGCTCAGTCATTTTTCAAGAGTGAATTATGGAAATCGTTTTCCGCAGGACGCGTGTCCGCGTGATCGCTGAGCGGCTATTAGCTGCTCTTGCCTTGTTCGTCGGAGGGCCAGCGGTCCAGGCTGCTGTGTTACCCCAGCCAGCCAGCGTGGCTTTCTGGTACGCCGACCAGCCGCCACTGCCAGAGTTATCGCAATTCGACTGGGCCGTGGTCGAGCCAGGCCACATGACACCGGGCGATGTGAAAACCTTGCGGGCCTTGGGCAGCCAGCCGTTTGCCTACTTGTCCGTGGGGGAGTTCGACGGCAACAAGGCGGAAATCGAAAAGGCCGGGCTGACCAAAGCTGTTTCGCCGGTACGCAACAATGCCTGGGACAGCCAGGTCATGGACCTCACTTCACCCGCCTGGCGCGAGCATTTGTTTGGCCGTGCGAAGGCGTTGGAAGCCCAGGGTTATGCCGGTCTGTTTCTCGATACGCTCGACAGTTTCCAACTGGTGCCCGCAGCCTCCCGTGAAGCCCAGCGCGTTGGCCTGGCCAGCCTGCTGCGTGAATTGCACAAACGTCAGCCCAAGCTGAAGCTGTTCTTCAACCGTGGTTTCGAAGTATTGCCCGAACTGGACGGCGTCGCCGCCGCCGTTGCGGTCGAGTCAATCCACGCCGGCTGGGATGCCGCCGCCAAGCGTTATCGCCCGGTATCGGAGTCCGACCGCGCGTGGCTGGAAACACACCTGCAACCGCTGCGTGCCAAAGGCATCCCGTTGGTCGCGATCGACTACCTGCCCCCGGAGCGCCGCGAAGAAGCCCGCACACTGGCCAAGCGTCTGCGCGACGAAGGCTTCATCCCGTACATCAGCACCCCGGACCTCAACACACTGGGCATCAGCAGTATCGAAGTGCAGCCGCGCCGTATCGCGCTAATCTACGATCCGCGTGAAGGCGCGATGGAAGACGCCGCCGGCCATACCAATCTTGGCGGCCTGCTCGAATACCTGGGCTACCGCGTCGACTACCTGCCGGCCGACAGCAATCTGCCGCTCTACAGCTTCAGTGGCCTGTACGCCGGCGTGATCACCTGGATGACCAGCGGCCCGCCGCAGGATGCCCCGGCGTTCAACCGTTTCCTCAATGCACGCCTCGACGAGCAGGTTCCCGTGGTGTTCTTCAGCGGGCTGCCGGTCGAAGACAAGCTGCTGCTCAAGCGCCTGGGCCTCAAGCGCGATGCGCCGCCGGCGACACAGGTGTTGACCGTCACCCATCAGGACAAGGCCCTGCTCGGCGCTTTTGAAGCCCCTGTAGTACCGCGCTCCCGTGACTTGGCTGCGGTCTCGGTACTGCCCGGCGGTCCGACCCCGGCGCTGTCGTTGAAAGGCGTCGGTGGCGACGTATTCACCCCGGTAGTAGTGGGCAAATGGGGTGGCTTGGCCCTCGCGCCTTATATCCTGGAAATCAACAACGAGCGCAGCCGCTGGATTCTCGATCCCTTCGCGTTTCTCCAGGCCAGCCTGCGCCTGCCGAACCAGCCGCGCCCGGACACCACCACCGAAAATGGCCGTCGCATCGCGACCGTGCACATTGATGGCGACGGCTTTCCTTCGCGTGCCGAAGTACGCGGCACGCCTTACGCCGGGCGTCACACCCTGGACGACTACATCAAGCCCAACCCGTTCCTGACGTCCGTGTCGATCATCGAAGGGGAAATTTCGCCGCGTGGCGCGTTCCCGTTCCTGGCACGCGAACTGGAGCCGATTGCGCGCGAGATCTTCGCCAACCCGAAAGTTGAAGTGGCCACCCATACCTTCAGCCACCCGTTTTTCATGCAGCCGAACAAAGCCAAGAAACGCGAGAACTTCAACGCGGAATACGGCATGAACATGAAGATTGCCGGCTACGACAAAATTGATTTTCGGCGTGAAATCTTCGGCTCGCGCGACTACATCAACCAGAACCTGACCACCCCGCAAAAGCCGGTGAAGATGGTGTTCTGGCCAGGTGACGCGCTGCCATCGTCCGACACGATCAAACTGGCCTACGACGCTGGCTTGAAAAACGTCAACGGTGCCGAAACCATCATGACCAAGGCCAACCCGTCGCTCACGGGCCTCAACCCGCTGCTGCGACCGACCCCGGGCGGGCTGCAATACTACGCGCCGATCATCAACGAAAACCTCTACACCAACTTGTGGAAGGGGCCGTATTACGGTTTCCGCGAGTTGATCGAGACCTTCGAACTCACCGACAGCCCCCGCCGCCTGCGCGGGCTGCATCTTTACTATCACTTCTACTCCAGCACCAAGCAGGCTTCGATCAAGGCCATGCATGAGATCTACGGCTACATGCGCGATCAGCAGCCGATGTCCTTGTGGATGAGCGATTACGTTGACCGCCTGCACGGCTTGTACCAGGCGAGCCTGGCGCGAACCGCTGACGGGGCCTGGCAGATCCGCGGGATGGACGCGCTGCGCACCGTGCGCCTTGACGCGCAAATGGGCTGGCCGGACCTGCTCCAATCCCAAGGCATCGCCGGTGTGCGTGACTTGCCGCAAGGGCGCTATGTGGCGCTGAGCAGCGACAAGGCCTTGCTGGTGCTGCGCCCGGATCGAGACCCCAGGCCCGCCCTGGAGGAGGCAAATCTGCCGTTGCTTGACTGGCGCTACGTCGATGCAAATCGCGTGAGCTTTGCGTTTGCCGGTCAGTTCGACCTGACCTTCTCCGTACGCTCGGCGACGGCGTGTCGCGTGGAAGTCGATGGACAGCGTTTCGCGGGCAAGGCGTCAGCCGGCCTCTGGACTTTTCAATTACCTATGAAGCAGGTGAGTAATGGTCAGCTCCTCTGCAACTAAAAATAGCCGCCTGCTCAATCCTTGGGCATTGGCGGTAGTCGCGGTCGCCGTGGGCGGCCTGCTGTGGGCGACGTTCCAGCGCGAAGAAGTCTTCCAGCCGGATGGGCGCCAGCCGGACGCAGTGTCGGCCAACTACGCCGAGCTGCTGCTGACGGCCCACCCGGATGACGACCACCTGCGCCTGCAGTTGGTTGATTTGCTGATTCGCCTCGGTGACTACACCAAGGCGCGCCAGCACCTGGAGGCCTGGCCCAAGCCGCAGCCGGAAACCCAGGCGTACTATCGCCTGGAACTGGATGCACTGGTCGCGGCCAGCAGCAACGACCTGATTGCGCAGCAGGCGCTGGTCGAGCGCCTGGAAACATTCGATCACCGCAAACTGGCGGTGCCACAGCTGCAGAACCTGGCGAAGCTGGCGCTGACATTGCAGGCACCGGCATTTGCAGCCAGCGTGTTCGAAGAGATCGCCGCGCGCGATCCGGCGCAGCGCAGTGAATCACTCAAAGCCGCTGCGCAGTGGTTCATGGCCGGCGAAAAACCCGCGCGTGCCGCGCAGATCTACCTGCAACTCAAACGCGATGCCCAGCAACCGGCCGAGCGACGTGAGTACGCACAACTGGCGTTCAACAGCCTGTTGTCGGCAGGACAAGATGAGCAAGCCGCACAGGTGCTCTCCGATGAGTTGCCCGACCTCACCAATCCGCAGACCGATCCGGCCTGGCTGGAGCAGGGCGTCGATGTCGCCGTGGCGACCAAGCATTACGACCTTGCGCAGCGCGTGCTCCAACAGTGGCGCGTGCTGCAGCCGGACAACCCGAAAATTGCACTGAAAGAATTCCACGTACGCCTGGCCATCAATGACCTGGCCGGTGCCTGGGAAACCGGCCAGCAATTGACCGTCGATTACCCGGATGACACCGAGCTGCTCGAGCAAATGGCCCGCCTCGGTGAATGGCGCGGCGATAACGAAGCGGCGCTGGACTACTGGGTTCGCCTGCTCAAGCTCAAGGAAGACCCGGCCACCCGCGAACACGCCTGGCGCCTGGCCAGCCAACAGTTCGACTTTGACCGCTCGATCCCGTTGCTTGCCGAGATCATGCAACAGCGCGCACTCACCGATATCGAGCTGGATGCGTTGATCTACGGTCACGAATCGCGCGGTACACCGGCCGAGGCCGAAGCCTGGTTGCGTACTTACCTGCGCAAATACCCTTCGCACCGCCTGGCCTGGACCCGCTTGCTGCAAAACCTGGAAAACACCGGGCAGTTCGCCGCCAAAGGCAAGCTCTACAAGGACTACGCCAAACGCTACAAGCTGACCACGGCCGAACAGGTCGACTGGGCCAGCACCCACATGAAGCTGTTCGAAGAGCAGGCTGCGTGGGACGTGGTCAAGGTGGATGATCCCTCCATTCAGGATCCGGAGTACTGGCACACACGTGCCGCACTGGCTTGGGACCTGGAGCGCGATGAGGATTTGCGTGTGTCGCTGGAGCGCCTGCTCGCCATCAACGGCAAGTTGGTCAGCGGCGACGAGAGTCAGTTGATCTCCCTGTATCGCGTCAGCAACCCCCCGCGCGCGCTGGAGTTGATGGTTGCCAGCTGGCACCGCGCCCAGGACCCTCAACGCCTGGTCGAAGCCCTGCAGCTCGCCCAGGAATTGCAGGACTGGGACCAAGTGATCGCCTTGCTGGATGACGCCCGCAAATACCCGCAGGCCTACGAGCAAGCCCAGGTCCTGGCCGTGCGTGGCGCGCTGGCTATCGAGCAGGGCGACACGGCCGAGGCTGAGCGCCTGTACCTGCTCGGCTTGTCAAACTACCCGGATGATAACCTGTTCCGCGAGCGCCTGACCTGGCTGTATGTCGACCAGGCCGACACCGCCAAGCTCAAGCCACTGCTCACCAAGTGGCGTGCCTATGCGCGTGAAGACCGCTTGCTGTGGCTGCCGTTTGCAAGCGCCAGCCAGTTGCTGGGGCGCGACACCGAGGCTTTGGCGTGGTACCGCATGTACCTCAAGCTCACCCCGAACGACTGGCTGGTGCAAGCGGCCTACGCCGACGCACTGGACACCGCCGGTTACCAGGACGCCGCCCAGCGCCTGCGCTTGAAGCTGCTGCGTAACCCTGAGGCCGACAACCTGCAACCTTCGTCCCAGCGTTATGCGATCTGGCTGCGGTTGATGTCCAGCAGCTACTCGCCTCGCAAGGCGCAGCAGGAATTGTTGAAGTGGAAGGACGGTTCGCCGTCGATGAAGCAGATGTGGTTCGAGCGTCTGCTGGCCCGCCTGGATGCGACCAACCAGGAAGCGCAGAAAGACCGGTGGTTGGAGTGGGCACGCAGCCAAGGCTTGAAGGTCGATCGCTACGAGCAGATCCAGGAAGCCCTGCGCAGCCGCAACAAGGCCCAGGTTGAAACCCTGCTGGCCAGCAGCGACTTGAACCCGGCCCAGCGTTCACAAGCGCTGAGCCGTCTGGGGCGCACCAACGAAGCCCTGGACACGAGCCTGTCCGCCCTCGGCGACGACCAGCCGTCTTCAGTGAACGAGCAACTGCGTCGCCAGGCCGTGGAAATTCACGAAAGCACCCCGCAAGGCGCATTGCTGTCCTATCAGAAGCAGGATTTCGGTGGCCTGTCGTTTGACTCGCCGCGCCTGGAGATCGCGCATAACCTGGGTGACAACTGGTACGCCGACCTTGAAGCCGAGCACGGTAACTACAAGGGCGACGACATCATCTCGTCCCGGATCGGTGATGAGAGCAATGCCGCCCTGACCCTGGTTCGCTCGGTGGAAAACGGCAGTTGGAAGCTCTTCGCCGACACCAGCCAGCGCAAGGACGATGACCGTAACGGCCTGGGCCTGTCACGCATGTGGCAATTGGGTAACAGCCACCAGATCGAGACCGGCCTGGACTGGCATCGCAAGAGTGACGACAGCGGCCTGATGCGTGCTTTCGGCCAGCAGGACCGCGCCTGGGTGGGTGGCCGTCACGGCCTGACCGCACGCGATCAGTTGAGCTGGGAAGTGGCGCAGCGGTCGTTCTCGACCCGCGCGGGTGACTCGCTGGGGACTGGCCAGGCGTTGAAGCTGGAACTCAACCACACGCTGGAATTCGCCGGGCCTAACTGGACGGTGCGCAGCGGCCTGGATTACCAGAAAAACAACGTGAAGGATCGCAACCTGGACTACCTGTCCAGCCGCAATGGCGGCGCCGTCAAGATCACGCCTCAGTCGACCGACCCTGACACCGGCCAGCTTGATCCTCTCGATGTCGACACCGTGACCGGCGCCGACCTGCTGCAAAGCCGCTATGGCCAGCTCTACGTCGGCACTTCGTGGCGTCGTGGCATACCCGGCGCACTGGTGCGCAGCAAGCCGCAGTACACCTGGCTGGTGGACATGACGGCGGGCTGGCAATGGACCGATCAGACTTTCAACTACGGCATCAACACGGGCATCGGGTTTGAAGTGCTGGGTGATGACGAACTGGCCCTGACCTTCGGTTACCAATCTGCCCCACAGGGCGGGGATGGCAAGTCCGGCGGCACACTGGGCATGAGCTACGGCGTGCGTTTCGGGCGCTGATTACAGAATCTACGGGAGAAAAACCTATGCAAGCAATTCGTACACTGAGCCTGGCCCTGACAGTACTGTTCGTCGCCGGTTGCTCGAGCTTCACCAGTGAAAACAGCCCGAACCTGTCGCGCAGTGCGAAATGGGGCATCGTGCCGATGGTCAACTATTCCCAGACTCCGCAAGCCGGTGAGCGCAGCGAGCAGATCCTGCTCAGCGTCCTCAGCAGCCACGGTCTGCAGCCTCGCGTTTACCCGACCACTACCCAGGGCGAACAAGCGCTGATGGATGACAACGAGCGCCTCACCGGCGCCCTCGAGTGGGCCCGCGACCAGAAGCTCGACTACGTCGTTGCAGGCAGCGTCGAAGAGTGGCAATACAAGAACGGCCTGGACGGCGAGCCAGCGGTCGGCATCAGCCTGCGCGTGCTGGACGCCAAGGACGGTACCGTGCTCTGGAGCAAGAGCGGCGCGCGCGCCGGCTGGTCCCGTGAAAGCCTGGCGGGCAATGCTCAGACGGTAATCGACAAACTTGTTGGCGCCCTTCGGTTCGAGTGAACGCAATGAATTCTCCACACATGGATTACAGCCTGGCGCCCCGCGCCAGCGGGCCGGTGTCTTGGCTGGAAACGCTGATAGTGACGGGTGCCGCGATTGGCCTCGGCCTCTGGCTGACTCCCGAAGACCCGTTGCAGATGCACGGTGGTTTCCCTTGGGTAATCCTGGCGCCGCTGCTGTTAGGTGTGCGTTACGGTTTTGTACGCGGCTTGTTCAGCGCAGGTCTGCTGGTAGTGGCGTTATTTGTGCTGCGCTACACCGGGCATGCAGGCTACACCGAGCTTGAGCCGTCGTTTATCGTCGGCGTGCTGGTGTGCGGGATGCTCGTGGGTGAAGTTCGCGACCTGTGGGTGCGCCGCCTGGAGCGTCTGCAGATGGCCAACGAGTACCGCCAGTACCGTCTTGATGAGTTCACCCGCGCTCACCAGATCCTGCGGGTTTCCCATGACTTGCTGGAGCAGCGCGTCGCTGGCAGCGATCAGAGCCTGCGCAGTTCGTTGCTGGGCCTGCGCGAGAAGCTGCGCAGCATGCCGATCGAAGGCGATGCCCTGAGCGACCTGGCGGAGCCGATCGTGGCGATGCTGGGCCAGTACGGTGCCCTGCGCGTTGCCGGGCTGTACCGTGTCGATGAAAGCGAAAAAAATGTGCTGCCCGAGGCCTTGGCCATGATCGGCGTAATGGGCCCGTTGGGCACCGACGACGGTCTGATCACCCTGTGCCTGGAACGTGGCGAGCTGGTCAGCGTGCGTCAGGACCTGATCGACTCCGGCAACTCCGCGCAGTTCTCATCGCTGCAGGCATGCATCCCGCTGATCGACGCCGAAGGTCGCCTGCTGGCGATCCTGGCGGTCCGGCAGATGCCGTTCTTCGCGTTCCAGGACCGCACGCTGAGCCTCCTGTCGTTGCTCGCCGGCCACATCGCCGACCTGTTGCGCCGCGATCCGCAAGTGCTGCGCCTGCCCGATGCCGACGCGCAGCAATTCACCTTGCAGCTCAAGCGCTCGCTGGTGGATGCGGAGCAGCACACGTTGCCGGCCGGCCTGTTCGCGTTTGAGATGACGCGCCCCAACGACGAGTTGACGCGTTTGATGGAGCGCAGCCAGCGTGGTCTCGACCTGCACCTGCCGGTTCGCAACAATCGCGATCATCCTTTGCTGTTGGTCCTGTTGCCGCTGACCAGCCCGGAAGGCACCCAAGGCTACCTGGCGCGTATCGGCCTGTTGCTGCACGAGCACTTCGGCATCGACACCGATTTTGACAGCCTGGGTGTGCGGGTAATGCCTTTCAACCTGGAGCCTGGCTGTGACCGCAACGGGCTGCGTAACTTTCTTCACAACGAGTGTGGCCTGAATGATCAGCAAGTGGCTGTTTAGCGGAGCCTTGTTGTTAGAGGCGGGCAGCTGGGCCAGTTTGTGGCTCAATGCGCCGGAGTTGCATCAACTGCTGGTGTTTATCTTCAGCCACGGCCTCGCCTGCCTGATGCTGTGCGCTGCCGTGTGGCGGATGCTGCCGGCGCGCTACCGTGCACCGCTTCCCTGGAGCCCGCTGTTCATTTTCTGCCTGGCATTCTTCGTGCCGGTCATCGGTACCCTGGGCGTAGTAGCGGCAATCTTCCCGGCGCTGTACCTGCCGCGCAAACGCGACCGCCAGGCCTGGCAGGCTGTTGGCATCCCGGGCCTGCCGTTCCGTGCGCAGGCGCAGACACGCACGCCGATTTTTGCCGATGGCGGCCTGCAGGATGTGTTGCGTCACGCGCCCGATCCGGACCAGCGCCTGGCAGCCTTGCTGGCGACGCGGCGCATGCCCGGCAAGGACGCGGTGCCCATCCTCAAATTGGCCCTGGGCGATCCCAGCGACGACGTGCGCCTGTTGGCGTACTCGATGCTCGACAAGCAGGAAAGCGACATCAACCTGCACATCCAGATGGCCCTGGAGCAATTGGCCGGCGTGAGCCCACGCATGGCAGGCCCGGTGCACAGCATGCTGGCGCGCTGGTATTGGGAGCTGGCCTACCTCGGCCTGGCCCAGGGCAGTGTGCTCGAACACGTCCTCAATCAAGCCAGTGAACACGCCGAGCAAGGTTTGGCCGCGGGCGAGGGCGGTGAGCTGCTGCTGTTGGCGGGACGTATTGCGTTGGAGCGCGGCGAGAACGAGCGGGCTGAAGCGCTGTTGCACGAGGCCGAGCGAAATGGCCTGGGCGCTGCGCAATTGCTGCCGTTTCATGCTGAGCTGGCGTTCGAAGCCGGTCGTTATCACGAAATCCCTGGGTTGCTCGCCAGCCTTCCCGAGAAAACCCGCCAGCGTCCACCGTTCGCTGAGCTGGTGAGGAGCTGGAATGAATCATAAGGAAGCGACACCCACCGCTGATATCTGTCTGTTGCTGGAAGGCACCTGGCCGTACGTGCGCGGCGGGGTATCGAGCTGGATTCACCAGATGATCCTGGGCCTGCCGGAGCTGACCTTTTCGGTCATGTTCATCGGCGGCCAGCGCTCGGCATACTCCTCGCGACGCTATGAAGTGCCGACAAACGTGGTGCACATCGAAGAAGTGTTCCTTGAGGATGCCACCCATCCTGCCAACCAGCGCGGTAAGCCGCGCGAGGCCGACCCGCAGCAGTTGGCCGACCTATATCGCTTCTTGCACCACCCGGACGCGCCCCCGCGCGAGCTGGGCGAGCGCATGCTCAATTGCATCGCCGAAGGGCACATGACCCTCGACGACGTACTGCGCAGCCGCGCCAGTTGGGAGACCCTCAGCGAAGGCTATCGCCAGCATTGCGCCGACCCCTCCTTCGTCAATTATTTCTGGACCCTGCGTTCCCTGCAGTCGCCGTTGCTGATGCTCGCCGAAGCTTCGCGCAAGATGCCGCGTGCACGGGTGCTGCACTCGATCTCCACCGGTTACGCGGGGCTCCTGGGCTGCATCCTCAAGCATCGCTGGGGATGTCCTTACCTGCTCAGCGAGCACGGCATCTACACCAAGGAGCGCAAGATCGACCTGGCCCAGGCCACGTGGATCGCCGAAAGCTCCGGCCAGGCGCTCAACCGCAGCCTCGATGGCGGTTCGGGGTATATCCGCACGCTGTGGGTACGCTATTTCGAACGCATCGGCCAGTTGGCCTACAACAGCGCCGACAACATCATTGCCTTGTATGACGGCAACCGTCAGCGCCAGATCAAGGACGGCGCCGACCCGAGCCGCACGCAGTTGATCGCCAATGGCATCGACCTGTCGCAGTGGGCAAAGGCCTTGGAATCCCGCGAGCCGGGCATTGCGCCGGTGGTGGGGCTGATTGGGCGGGTGGTGCCGATCAAGGACGTCAAGACCTTCCTGCGGGCCATGCGCGGTGTGATCAGCGCCATGCCACAGGCCGAGGGCTGGATTGTCGGCCCCGAAGAGGAAGATCCGGAATACGTCAGCGAATGCCGCAGTTTGATGGCCAGTCTGGGGCTTGAAGGCAAGGTGCACTTCCTGGGCTTCCAGCGCATCCAGGACATCCTGCCCAAACTGGGCCTGATGGTGCTGACCTCGATCAGCGAGGCCCAGCCGTTGGTGATCCTCGAAGCCTGGGCCGCCGGTACACCGGTGATCAGCAGCGACGTCGGTTCGTGTCGAGAATTGATCGAAGGCGGCAGCGCCGAAGACCGTGACCTTGGCCTCGCCGGCAAAGTGGTGGCGATCGCCGACCCACAAGCCACCTCGGCGGCGATCCTCGAACTGCTGCGCAGCCCGGAACGCTGGAAGGCCGCACAGGCCAGCGGGCTCTTGCGGGTCCACCGTTACTACACCGAAGCCTTGATGCTGCAGCGCTACCGCGACCTGTACCAGGCAGCCATGGAGAACAATTAAATGGCCGGTATTGGCTTCGAACTGCGCAAGATTCTTTCGCGCGACTCATACACCGCAACCCTGCACGCCTACGTGTATGCGGGCTTGATCAGCTCCGGGCCGTGGGTGTTGTCGATCATCAGCGTAATGCTGGTGGGGATTATCAGCCTCGGCCTGTTGTTGCCCAACTCACTGGTCGGGCAGTTCCTGGTGACGGTGACCTACCTGATGGCCAGCTCGCTGATCCTCACGGGTGGGCTGCAGTTGTTCTTCACCCGCTTTGTGTCCGACCAATTGTTCGAGCAACGCTACGAGCAAATCCTGCCGAACCTGTTGGGCATCCTGTTGATGGTCACCGTCGGCGCCGGCGTACTGGGTGTCATCGTGCTGGCGCTGCTGTTCGATCAGCCCCTGATCTACCGCGTGTTGGTACTGTCGAACTTCGTGGTGCTGTGCAACCTGTGGCTGGTGATCATCTTCCTCTCGGGGATGAAAAAATATAACCGCATCCTGCTGGTGATGGTGGTGGGTTACGCGCTGATGGTGGCGAGTGCCTGGTTGCTGAGCTTCCTGAAGATGCCCGGTCTGTTGCTGGCGTTGTTGATCGGGCACGGCAGCCTGCTGTTCCTGTACCTCTACGACATCCTGCGCGAATACCGTGCCGAGAAAATGATTGCCTTCGATTTCCTCAATCGTCGCAACGTGTTCCTCAGCCTGCTGGTCACCGGGTTCTTCTACAACTTCGGCATCTGGGTCGACAAGATCCTGTTCTGGTTCAACCCCGGCACTTCCAACGCCGTCATCGGCCCGCTGCGCGCCTCGATCCTGTATGACATGCCGATTTTCATCGCGTACCTGGCGATCATCCCTGGCATGGCGGTTTTCCTGGTACGCATCGAAACCGACTTCGCCGAATGGTACGACCGGCTGTTCCGCGCCATCCGCGACGGCGAGACCTTGCAGCACATCGGATCGCTGAAAACCGAAATGACCCTGTCCATTCGCCAGGGCCTGCTGGAAATCTGCAAGGTCCAGGGCCTCACCGTGGTCCTGCTGTTCCTCTTCGCGCCGCGCTTGCTCGAGTGGATCGGCATCTCCAGCTACTACCTGCCACTGTTCTACATCGACCTGATCGGTGTGAGCATCCAGGTGGTGTTCATGGCGCTGCTCAACGTGTTCTTCTACCTCGACAAACGTCGCGTGGTACTGGAACTGTGCGTACTGTTCGCTGTGTTGAACGCCGGCCTGACCCTCCTCAGCATGCACCTGGGCCCGAGCTTCTTCGGCTACGGGTTCACGCTGTCGTTGCTGGTGTGTGTCCTGCTGGGGCTGGCGCGCCTGTCGTCGGCGCTGGAAGACCTGGAATATGAGACGTTCATGCTGGCGCGTTAAGCGTATTTGCGGGTGATAAAAAAGGGCACTTGGCGGTTAGGCAAGTGCCCTTTTTGTTGCGACTTATTGCTCGGCGCTGCCGGAGTGGACAGCGCCTGAGGGCATGTTGCGGCGCACACCTGCCCAAGCAGGAGGTTGTCATTCTCCGAAGATGTAGCTTACATGCTCCACTTCATGGTCACGGCCACGTTACGCGGGTCGCCGAAGATGTTTGCGCCCGCCGGGTTACTGATGCTCTGGTAGTAGTGCTTGTCGAACACATTGTTCAGGTTGGCTTGGACCTTGAGGTTTTTGTTCACGTTGTAGCCGGTCATCAGGTCGACGATGCTGTAGCCGCCCTGCGATACGCCGTAGGTTGTGTATGTGCTGCTCTGGCTGCGGAATGAACCGCCGATCGACCATTTTTCGAGGTCGCCCGGCAATTGATAGGTGGTGGACAGCTTGAGCAGGTTGTATGGCGTGTCGCTGTCGAAGCGACCGCTGCCGCCCTTGACGTTCTTGGCGCCGGCGTAGGTGTAGCCGGCGGAGGCCTGCCAGCCACGGGCAAGCATGCCTTGCAGTTCAAGGTCGACGCCTTTGGTTTCCACTTCACCGGAGGCCACGGAGCAGGAAGCAACACCCGGTGCACAGGCATCAAGCCCTTGGGCGAGATTTTCCTGGTTCAACTGGAAGTAGGCCAGGCTAGCGTTCAGCGCCCCGTCAAAGTACTCGCCCTTGATCCCGACTTCACGGTTGGTACCCGTGACCGGCGGCAGAAGGCTGCCCTGGAAGTCCACGTTGGCTTGCGGCTGGAAGATTCTGGTCCAGCTGGTGTACACCGAGTAGGTATCGTTTATGTCGTAGATCAGGCCGGCATAGGGGGTGTATTCGCGCGTAGCCTTGTAGTCGGCGCCGAACGTGTAATCGCCGGAAATAGTGTTCTGTTCGTATTCATACCAATCCAGGCGTGAACCGAGGATCAATTTCAGGTCGTCGCGCAGATGGAAGCGCACGGTGGCGTAGGTGCTGTATTGATCGACCTTGCCCTTACGAGACCAGTTGTAGTTGATGGCCGGTTTTTCTACGCCGTGATAGTCGAAGTTTGATGGGTCGAGCACGATGTTTGGGTCATTGAGGAAACCACCGCCGGGGCCATCGTCGGTTTTATCATTGCGATAGCTGCCACCAAGTACCAGTTCGTGGGTCGCGCCAAACAGGGTGAAGGGGCCGGAAACGTAGCCGTCGACGCTTTTTTGTGTGTGCTGGTAGGTGTAGCGGCCCACGTTCAGGTTCAACTGATCTGCACTGGGGTCCAGTCGGTAGAAACTGGTGCCCAGCATGTCCAGGTCGCCTCGCAGCCACGTGGTATTCAGGCGCAATTTCCAGTCGTTGTCGAAGCGGTGCTCAATTTCGGCAAATGCGCTGGTGTTTTTCTTGTTCCAGTAGGTCCAGTTCGGGCTCATGCGCGTCGAGCGGGATATCGGCAGGAACGTGCCATTGGCCCTGGTCGGGATGCCCGACCAGTCGGCTCCCGGGTTGTCTTCACGGTTGTAGTACGCACCGAGGGTCAGGGTCGTGGCTTCGCTCAGGTCAAATTCGGTGATGCCGTACAACAACTGGCGCTTGCTGCTGTAGCCATCGGTAAAGCTGTCTTTGTCCTGGAAGGCACCGACCACGCGGCCTCTGATCGAACCGACAGAATTGAGTGCGCTGCTGGCATCGATTTCGGTGCGGTAGTTGTCCCACGAGCCGGCGCCCAAGGTGACTGAAACTTGCGGCTCGACGGTGGGGCGCTTGCGGATCAGGTTGAGGGTGCCGGAGGGGTTGCCGGCGCCGAGCATCAGGCCCGACGCACCGCGCACGACTTCAACCCGGTCGAACATCGCCAGGGTCGACGTGCCAAGGGTGTCGCTGTCATACGCGACTGGCAGTCCGTCAATCATGATGTTGTCGATGGCGGAACCGCGGGAATAGAACTCTGGGCGCTCACCACCGGTTTTGCGCATGGTCAGGCCTGGGGTGTGAGTCGAAATGTCCTCCAGAGACTGCATGTTCTGGTCATCCATGCGTTGGCGAGTGATTACCGTGACCGACTGCGGCGTCTCGCGCATGGAGGTGGCCAGTTTGGTCGCGGTACTCATGGAACCGGTGGTGTACGATCCGCTCCCCTCTGTCGTCGCTCCCAGCGATTGGCCCGTGACACTCGTCGCGCCAAGCACCACCGTGGTTCCGTTATTGGCAGGGATCAACACGTAGCCACCATTGCTCTGACGCTGCGCTTGTAACCCGCTGTTCGCCAGCAAGCGCATCAGTCCCTCCTCGACGCTGTACACGCCAGTCAGGCCCGCCGTAGTCAGACGGCGGGTTTGCTCGGTATCAAATGAAATAGTCACGCCCGCCTGCACTCCGAACTGGGTCAGGGCAGTGCCAAGCAGGCCTGAGGCGATCTGGTAGGACGTCTGGCTTTGCGCCAAAACTGGCGTGGACATTAGCGCCAGCCCCGACAGACTCGCGAGGCTCAGTCCAAAGAGGGCCAAGCGAACCGGGCGGGTCATTGAAGTCTTCGCATAGAGGGGAAGCAGGGGCATTCGTTGATCCTTCCGTTGTCATGGCAGAAAGTCGCCGTCATCGCGGCTTGTGTCATTGACGGATGAGAATCAAAATCAGCAAGGTGACTCGTTAAACATTTTCAAATCGAACTCATGCCGGTTCGATGCTAGCCCAATAGCGCGTCAGGTAGTGCACTCTCACCGGTAAGGTCTGGCTCCGGTTTTCCAGCACGGTATCCGTATCATCGATGCGGAGCGCGCCTGAGATGCTCAGCTCCTGAACCGATGCAGCGCAGTACGCCAGGGCGATAGCGTCCCAGCTCTTCGATGAAAGCCCCCAGCCGCCAGTCATCAACGCCCAGCATGCCCTGTACGGGGGTAACAGGCTGGCTACATCGACTGCATCGCGGTCAAAGGTGCCTTGCTCTCCAGCATTGAGGCGCAGAGTGCGTTCAACATGCTGGTGCGGATTTACTTCAACAGCGGCTTACAGTACTCCAACACGCGTTTGTTCGATCAGATGACGGACGCTAAACCGGGTGCCGAGCGCACGTACCCGACCTTCGCCGGTCTGAACGATAAATGGCCGCTGGGTGGGATCCTGGGCGGTGTTAACAAGCATTTCGCCACGGTACAACTGGATCGACCGCTGTTTTGAGTCGGAGCGGATATCCGATGCAGTATCCGCGTTCAGTGCCAGTTGTGAGCCATCGTCTAGGCGCTGCGGGGGACGCTCATGGATACTCGTACGCTGTTGAGCGAGCATTGAGCCATACGGGACTTGCTCGGTTGATGCGTTGTTGTTCGCAGGCGACTCCAGTAGTGAGATTTAATGGGTGGATTAAATGTGCCTGACGGGATGCTGTAACGACGTTCATGCCTGTTGTTGCTCGATTGCTTGAGATCGCTATCGCGAGCAAGCTCGGCTCCTACAGAGTGAGGTAGATCCGGGGTTTGTTGTTCTTGTGTTGGATGACGCCTTCCCAGCTTTCGGCAGCTCCTACAAAAATCTAGCGCACACAAAAAAGGCCCACCTTTCGGTGAGCCTTTTCGGGTACTGCGTATGGTGCGGCACCAGGAGTCGAAGCGAACCATAACTTGCTGATAAGTGGCGTTTTATAAAGCCTATGAGAGCAGGCTTATCTCTAAATCTACCCTGATGATGTCATCGACGCTCTCGCCCGGCCAGGCAACGCCTGTCCCTACAGCACCTCTGTTTCAGCGAGCACTATTCGCCGTTGCATTGAGGCCAGAAATCAGGCCGAGTTACCCAATACGCCTCGCGGCCAATTGCAGCGTGTCTATTTGGCCCGCGAGCGTGCTGGACTTATTCCACTCAATAGCATTCCATCCCAAGTTGCGCGCAGCCAAAACATTTGCGGGAGTGTCGTCTATCAGAAGTAGCTGTTCTGGCCGGAACCCAGACAATTCGTTGACCTTCTCATAAAAAAGGGTGCTTGGCTTCCGGCAAGACAGCGCTGCTGAATAGAAAATACCGTCGCAATACTGATCTAGGCCAATCGACTCCATCAGAAACTTTGCACGAAGGTGCTCCTGATTGGTCGCAAGATACACCTTGACGCCATGACGCCGTTGTAGGTCGAGATCAGCCAGCAATCTCAGGTCAAGCCGGGCATCATTTTCAAACCAATACTTCAATAATGTTTGTGGAGAAAGGCCCGGTGCGATGTCCGGCAGCACGGATTTCAGCGTCGCCTCCAAGCTTAATTTACCCGTGACTATGTCGTCCCAATGCGGCTCGAAGAGCACCGTATGAAGATCTGAGCGTGCCAGCCCAAGATCCTCTTCGAGAGAGGAAGCCCAACCCTCTCCATCGGAGGGTCGACCGTTAACAATGACACCATCCACATCGACCATAATCGCGTGTATCAAAGTAGCCTTCGTGACGGTAGTCATGACTGTCCCTGAGAACACTTCTGATCTCCATTAACCGATGATGCTTCTCGGGGGCGAGCATATGGGAACGGCTAACGTCGGTATAAGATTTTTTACGTATAGCCTTAGAAGCAACCGGGTTCTGGGTGACTTCGCCATATGCTTATGGGTATTGGACGAAAACTGATGAGCGCTGCGCGGGAATGGGCAACCGTTAGAGGAGCAGAAGACCTCGAACTAGCTGTCTGGACATTCAATACAGCTGCGATCCGGATGTACGAGGGAGTTTGGCATGGAAGTTCGAGTGTTTGAGATGGGGATGCATCTGCTTGAAAGCGCTGAAAATGTTATCTAATCGGACGCCATTGCTCTATTCGAAATTGCAAACAAGGTGTCTTGCCCGGACGGCTACTGCATTTAGCCCTTAGTAAATTCTATTCGTAGATCGCTATCTGGGAATGTCATAGATTTTGTGTTCGGATATAACATGTTGAAGAGGTGCGTGTATGCCGATCAAAAAAACCGGCCCGTGAGGACCCGTGAGGTAACGGTACGGGCATCCCGACTTGTGCTGAGAGGTCGACGATTTACTCATCGTTATGATCCGATGATCCATCTGGTTTTCTTACTAAAAAATCAGCTAAGTCCTTGGCAGCTTCCTCTGCCAGTAAGCCGACAACGACGGTAATACCTGCATCTTGTAACATTTTTATGCCTGCTCCCGAGTTTCTCGGATCGGGATCAAGCAGCGCAACAAACACTGTCTCGACTCCACTTTTTATCAGTGCCAACGCACATGACGGAGTTCGGCCATGAAAGGAGCATGGCTCAAGCGTGACAAATGCAGAGACCCCGGAGCAGTCGCGCGATAAGCAGCTTAGCGCCATTGCTTCCGCATGATAAAACCCAGGCGGCTGTGTATGACCTTGGCTGATCACCGCGTTATCTTTTACCAGCACGCAACCTACCGGCGGGTTTGGGAGGCACTCAGGTAGGGCTAAACGCCCTTGGGCGAGAGCGAGGTGCATAAAATCGGTATTGGAGGACGTGTTAGGCATATTCGATTGGTTCTCATCCTCGGCAGCCAACTCTTGGCACATCGGATTAGCCAGTGCTGTGCAGGCGTCACTATGGACTTACACTTAAATTACGCGGGCGCCCATTCATGGCAGCAGCCAGCATCACACTAGAGGCAGCGTGCCTCTCAGAATGTCAGTATCAAGCGTTGGAATCTCGAAACTCTCCAAGATCAGCATGCGGCCGTTTGAGAGCTGCCAGTGGTAAAAATCTGAAAAATCCCCTTTGGCCATCGCGCGGATGACCTTTGCAACGAAGCCGTGCGCGACGAGCAAAACAGTTTTTGACGAGTATTTCGATTCCAGCTCAACCAAACCGCTTCGTACTCTCTTCACTACGTCTGAGATCGACTCACCGCCGGTTGGTCCGGCATCCCAACGTCGAGTGATATTTTGCGACCAAAGCTGCGGGTATTGCTCTCTTGCGTCAGCTTGAGTCAATCCCTCAAAAACTCCGACATCCCGCTCTCGGAAACACTCCATAATCTCGATCGGGAGCTTCAGCCTTTCGTTAATGATCCTCGCAGTTTCTTTAGCCCTTATGCGAGGGGAGACGACGAGTGCATCAAGATTCTTGGGCAAGTATTCGCCAAGCGCTTCAGCTTGCCGCCGCCCCAGTTCGGTCAGCGCTGGATCAAGTGAACCGAGATAGCGCTGTTCGGCATTGGCCCAGGTTTCCCCGTGCCGTACGACGTATAAATGCATGAAATCCATCTTAATGAGTTAAACCGGGAACCTTACCAACTGAAGCCGCTCGGGCTGTTGTGACGAATCGGGTACAGGATGCTTACACTTGAACAGCAAGCTCTACTCAATGGCTGTTAAATACGCTTGCCCAGCAGCTAGGATCGTCGCTGCCCTACGACGCTCGATGAACGAACTCATTTTATCTTTCGTTCGCGATAGCAATTCTGCAGGCGCGGAGCGAGGCGAACCGACGTCATAGGGTGGGCGAGGATCGTATTCCATTTGCAGCTGGATCTCCTTGGCCACTTCCTCTCCTGCCACCAAGGCGACTACGCTAAGTGCAAAGTCAATTCCGGATGTCACACCGGCCCCCGTTAGCCGATCACGGTCTTGCACTACTCGTTCATGCACGGGCACTGCGCCCAGCAGACCCAATTGATCGATCGAGGACCAGTGGCAAGTTGCTCGATAACCTTTGAGCAAACCCGCTGCTCCTAAAACCAGTGACCCCGTACAAACAGAGGTGATCAGTTGGCAAGTCTTCGCCGCCTGCCTCAGAAAATCCAAGGTTTGCTGGTCGCTCATCAGTTCGATCTGACCCGCCCCTCCGGGAACACAGATCACATCGAGTGGAGGGCATTCGTCATAGCGGGTAGTCGGTAGGATCCGCATGCCGCGATCGGCCGAAACAGGGTCGAGATCTTTCCAGAGCAAATGAACCTGCGCTCCAGGAAGTCTGCCGAATACCTCGGCGGGTCCGGTGAGATCAAGCTGTGTCAGATTGGGGAACAGCACAAGGCCGATTTGGAGTTTTGGAGAGGGCATCAATGCCTCCATGGCAGTCACAGAAGCACGGTAATTTACTCCGCATTTAGTCCTGGCTTTAGACGAAATTGTCTTCAATGAGGAGCCATTTGTTATTACGAGAGCGCTGAGTGTCCAGCCAGCTGGATTGTGCTGGGAAGATAGGGGCGAGAAGTGTAAATAGTAGTTCGAGACTCGCCTGTGGGTACTTAGGCCATGGAATTGGCTGTTTGAAAGGTCGCTACTCGGCGGAAAACTGCTGGCGGCGATCATAAGCTTGCTCCAATCAGCGACTCAACGGACATTATCCATATACTGATTTGAAGGCCATCTTCATGCACCTTCTGACGCTGCTGGGCGTGAGATTACCGAGCTGTTACCTCACCGCTGGGAATCCACCATCGGTTGCTTTGCAGCCTATTTCAATGTGCTTTCTCGGATGGTTTGATGATTTGCCACGACTTCGTCTATGACGGCTCTGAAGACTTTCTGAGTTAGCTCGATACTAACCCCGTAACGTGCAGCTAGGACGGAATACCTTTCGGCTTGCGCGGCTTCGCGAGAAGGATCCACAGCTTCCAAGTTCTGTGCTGCCTTGATAGTGCCAACCTTGCCAGTAGCGACAAATCTCAGCGCGAGAATCCTGATGACCTCTTCATCCAAACTATCAATTTCCGCCCTCAATCTCCTCAACTCATCGCCGCTCATGCAGGTTGCCTCAAAGTCTTTAGTAGTCGCGGTTGAGTGTAACGATCTCTAGATCGGCCTTTGATAATGCCATCTCCTGAAGGTCGAACGGAGGGATGGCGGGATGCTTATCTGGGGTTTGCGGAGCGGGCTAGCTGACGTTGCCGGGCGCGTACTGATAAACGGGCTCCCATTGATTCCGCAATAGATTTGTGCCCCAACTGCTCTCGAGAGGTAAGTGTATTGCCAATACACCTTGAAGCGAAAGCTTCGTTACCTTTTGTTAAGCTGCTCAACTCAAGCGCCTGCGTGGCTAACGAAACCGACGATAGAGGCCCCATCCATGCCTGCGCCGCTAAATCTACCCGTCCAAGCTGCTGCGAAATCCGTCTTAGCACAACTCGTTAATCACATAACACCAAACTCCACTGAAGCATCTATCGTAAGAATCGCAGCCGATATGCTCACGCAGTTGGGATATCCAGATACTTGGTATTACGATTGTCCGGCATTCGTTTTGCTCGGATCCCGCAGTCTGGCCTCAGTCTCAGGTCGGGGCTACCAACCAAGCGAAGAGGCGGTAGGTTTGCGAAATCTTGTAACAGTCGATCTCAGCCCCCGATCAGGCACTGTGTGGGGTGATTGCGCACGTTCATTTTACGTCGAGGATGGTATATGTCGAACGATGCCACTTGGTGATGATTTCACTAGAGGATATGTGGCGGAGCAAAGTCTACATGACATCATGCTGCGGTTTGTTCACCCTGAAACCACCTTCAACGACCTGTATGAGTTAGCTAATGAGTCGATAATTGATGCCGGTTTCGAGAACCTCGATTTTCTTGGCAACGTTGGTCACAGCATTTGCGAGCGACGTGATCAAAGGCTTTACATTGAGTCGGGCAACAATCGCCGCCTGGGTGAGGTGACCTGTTTTACATTTGAGCCCCACATACGTTTGAGAGCCGGTAAATGGGGTTATAAGCATGAGAATATTTACTACTTCGACGATGACGGAGCACCATGTGAGCTTTAAAAATTATCGCCTGAAGCAGCTACATTCTCGGCGATGTGGTCGTACCCTGGCTTCCGTTCGCGTTTGAAATTCCAAGATTTTCCTAGGCGCAGAGTGATCAGACTTGTGGTAAGCAGATAGTAGTAGTGGGTCGATTTCGAGTTTGAGTTTATGTGGTGATTCAAAAACCAAATGAGATGTTTTCTTTGCCATGACCATGGGTTACCTCGGTTCCAGCGTTCAGAAATAGCTGCTTGAATAGTCTTGGCCTGGCGGATGTGTCGTTCTCGTGTGGTATGTGCTCCAGTCAGCACTCCAGCCAAGAATATCTCCATATCGAATGGTTTACTCATACCCGACCGCCGATGTACGCCGATACCACGTCGATTCGACCGTGCCCCAGCTCATAGCTGATTTGTAATCGTGCCTCTCGATCAAGGCGCGGATCGAGCCGCCTGCACCTGCCACCGTTGATGGGCGCTAGGTGGTGGGTGATCTGTTCATAGCGTTCGCACGCATAGGCCGCGCGCAGTTCGTGGAAGCCTTTGAGGTGGTGCGTATGGAGGATATCTCGGGCGGGGCGTACGACACTCGGTTGGAAATCGAGATAGCTCTCGTTCGGTGCAAGCAGGTTGCGGCTGCCGTCGGGCGAGACCTGTTCGGCAAACCTCAGTGCGTCACGAATATGATCGTCTACCCTGATCCAGCGAGGTGCCGACGCACCTGAGCGGCCACCTTTGGTGCCATCCTGGATGTTGATCTTGCCGTATTGTTCGGCCTCACGTTTTAGACGCGGTAGGTCGGCCAAAATGGCCTCGCGCAAGCGCATGCCGGTGGCACGCGCCAACTGCGCAATGGCGGCGGCGCGGGGGTACTGATTTTCGCAGAGGGCGTTTACGGTCCGCTTAACTTGTTCGCGGTCTTGGCCCTGCGGCACCGAGCGACGAACACTGGTTCGCCGCATTCCCAGCGCCTTACTCGGACTCGAGACCTTCACATACTGATCACCGCGAAGCGCGGCCATGGTCCGATTCACACTGGATAACCGGTTTTGCGCGGTGGCGATGGCGAGCTCACCTTGTTCAACTTGCTGACGCAGATGTCCGGCGTAGTCCAGCAAGGTCTGCCGATCAATTTGTCGTGCATCGTTAAATCCTGGCCCATTCTCGGAGCGACACCAGCGTACAAACGCCTGCCAGTGATCACTGTGCGCCTTGACCGTGCCGTAGTGCCCGCCGCCAAACAGATCGCGCAATGCCCGCGGCCCGGCATAGCTCAACTGCCGACCATAGCCAAAATTGCGCCCAGCTCGTCTACCGACCAATCCCATGACCAAACTCCTCTCGAAGCCAAACCTTTAAAACCATCCCCACGTCGTCCCGCCAAGAATGTTGAGTGTTATCAGGGATCAAGGCCCCTGCGACCTGTGAGGGTTGTCCACTACGCGGGACTGGCGGCTCTTTACGACCGGGAGCTTGGGCATCTCATGATCTGACCTCCTGAACACTTCCGCAGAAGTGGGCGGGTGGAGGCTGCACTGGCTGACGAGACCGGCGCCGCGAGATCCTGAGTCGGGTGAAGGCAGCGAGGCGATGACTGGGGTATGCCTGACTGTCAGTCAGGTGCAGTCCATTCCGTGGACTGCGGCACCATCATCTGCATCGCTGTTGCTGGTGACTTCGGTGTTTGTCACGCCGATTGTCACGAGGGGGAATGCCGCAAAGCCTTGTACGAGTTGGGCTGCAGCAGCGGTAGGAGCGCCCGTCTCTTTCCGGGAGAAAGAGACGGGCGCAGGTTGGCGCAAGGAAATGGCCAAGCGGACAGGTTGCTGCAGGGCAGCTATGAAAGGGAATGAGTTGCCGCAGTGGGCATGCTGGTAAAAGTAGGCATCCATCACATCGTTGTGACCGTGCGAGCCGCCGGACGCTAATCGCACTTTGGGAGAACCGCCACGGTGTGGCGTAGCCTTTAAGGTTCTGGCTACCTGGGTTGCTGTCAACGACAGCGCTTTGCCCGATCTTTTCTACTCCTGTAGATAATTTGGGTCAAGGTTCGATTTTTCGGGAGTTCTGCGGCTGTGGATGAAATTATCCACCGGTGGAAATCTGTGGTTTTCCACAGACAGTTGGGTGGGCTTTAGATTTTTTAAGTGAGGTCCATCCAAACAGGGCGGCTTTGCAGCCCTGTTTGGATGGACCCGCGTGGCAGAGCAGATTGCGAGAGTCTTACGGATGTACGCTTGCTTTACTGCGGCACTTTAAAAGCCAAAGCAGTGTCAGCACCGTCGGCCAAAACAACGTGTTGAGAATGTCGTGAGCGCTTGCCTGCCAACGCCAGTATCCGAAGCTTCCAATATCGTCTCGCCGATCTACCCACTCGCCAGCACACGCAATGATGAAAACAACCAGCCAGCCAATGTATGGTCTGAATCGTCGGGTGCCGACGATCAACGTTAAATAGACCACCATGCCCACATAGATATGCAGCGCGTCTTTTGACAGCCCGGTTGCCGACACGATGGCGAGCTTGATGCTTTGTGCGGTTGAGATATCCATGTCAATTCTTCCTTTCTGCGCCAGTGCCAGACTTCGCCTTCATCCGAGTAACGTTAACCCCAATCTGGTTGGCGAATTCGTGTGGAGTGACATGCTCTTGCCGGTTGGCCTCCAGATACCGACTCCACCAGTTCATGATCAGCCTGCGTTCCTCGATGAACTCAGCCTTGTGGATGTAAGCGGCGCGGACGTTGTTGCGCTCCTTGTGGCTCATCTGCCGTTCAATAGCTGTCTCCGACCACAGTCCTGACTCGATCAGTGCGCTGCAGGCCATCGAACGAAACCCATGTCCGCAGATATCGGTTTTGGTGTCGTATCCCATCGTCCGTAGCGCGTTGTTCACGGTGTTTTCGGACATGGGTTTCCAGGGCTTGGCATCGCCTGCAAACACCAGGTCGAATTTTCCAGTGAGGGCGTGGATCTGTTCAAGCAGGGCTACGGCTTGCGGCGATAAGGGTACAAGGTGGATGTCCCCGGCCATCTTCGTCCCCCTTGTTGAAAAGGGTACTCCGTCCAACGCTGGACGAGTGTCAGGTATTTCCCAGGTGCCGCGCTTGAGGTCGAACTCGCTCCAGCGTGCGAAACGCAGTTCGCTGGATCGTACAAACACATGCAATGACAGCATCACCGTCAGACGGGTAAGTGCCCGGCCTTTATAGGTGTCGATCCGCTCCTGCAGTTCCGGCAGTCGCGATAAGGGTAGAGCGGGGCGATGGATCACCCGCGGGGCCTTGATCGAGCCTTCGAGGTCGTAAGCAGGGTTTATAGTGATAAGCCGGAGGCGCTTTGCCTCGCGCATGATGCTCTGCAGGTAGTTTTGTACCCTTAAAGCAACGTCTATCGTTCCGCGCTTCTTGATCGCTTCCAAGGGCTGCATAAGGTCATGGGTGTCGAGATCAACAATGGCGCGTGCGCCGATCAGCGGGAACACGTGGGTTTTGAGGCGGCTCATCACTGTTTTGGAATGGCCTGGTGCCCACTTGGCCGACATTTCCGTATGCCAGTCGAGCGCAACGCTTTCAAAGGTTCTGCCTTTGATTACGGCTTCCGCCTTGGCTTGGTGCTTGGTCTCTATAGGATCAACGCCATCCGCCAGCATTCGCTTGACTTCCAAGCGCTTGCGGCGCGCATCGGCGAGGCCAATGACGGGGTAGTTGCCGAACGAGGTCAGTCCTTCCCGTCCGTCAGGTTTGACGTAACGGAGCCGCCAGCCTTTGCGGCCATTGGGTTGGACTAGGAGATAGAGGCCATCGCCATCGAAAAGCTTGTAGGCGCGGTCTGCAGGTTTTGCCAAGCGGCAAGCTGCGTCGGAGAGCGGAGCTGTGGTGCGCGACATAAGGGTACTCCCTTTTATCGAAGTGACCTGTATCCCAAACTCTACCCTTAAAACGGTTGGAATCCACCAGTTTCTGACGGAAATCGATGGAACGCCAAAACGAAAAAACCCGCCAGAAGGCGGGTTTTTCGGGGATTCCAGAGATTTTGAAAGCTTTCTATGGAACCTTGAATGGTGCCGGCACCAGGAGTCGAACCCGGGACCTACTGATTACAAGTCAGTTGCTCTACCAACTGAGCTATACCGGCGTGTTAGGGCGACGATTATAGCGATTGGAGGGGTTCTGTAAACCCCTGAATTCTGACTATTTTTGCGCAATTGCAGTTTTTTTGCCTGGCTGGTTATTTTGCCCACTGCAATGGCTTCTATTTGCACAGCCAGCAAGGAATTACCTATGCCCCCGCACTGGAATTTGGTTATGGGGCCCGTCCTCACCTAATGCAGCGAATCGATTGAAAACCCCTATGAAAGGCTCGTTGATGGTCATTAAATTGACGACTTGCCGTTTGTCTAAAAAATAGCCAGCCGCGACATCAAAATAATGACACTTTTAAGCGCTTGAAGCAGACTGCACGGACTAGGGCGACCAGAAAAAGACCTGCGGTAAGCAGTCGTATCAGCTGACCTTTTCACGTCTTTAAACTTCGCCGTGACGAGGAACGCGCTATGAGTTTTACCGATGGTCTTCTTGCCTTGCTTGGCAAAGATGTCAGTCGCGACGCCCGTGGGCTGAATGCGCGGCTGCACTTTTTCGGCAGCATTCCCGTGGATGATGGCACCCCGTTTCCCCCTCAGACTCCCAGCGCCAATGAGCATTGCCTGCCGGTGGACAAGGCCGAGCGGCGTCCGTGTGTGGTGGCGTTGGTGTCGGTCAATGGCGGCGTGGGGCGAAGCACCCTGGCCACGGCGTTGAGCAGCGGCTTGCAGCGCTTGGGTGAGTCAGTGGTGGCGGTGGATCTGGACCCCCAGGATGCATTGCGATTGCACTTCGGTGTCAGCCGCGCATCGCCCGGGATTGGTCGCGCCAGCCTGCGCAATGCACGTTGGGAAACCCTCCAGCAGCCGGGTTTTGTCGGCAGTCGCGTAATTACCTTTGGTGACACCGACATCCGCCAGCAGGACGACCTCCAGCGCTGGCTCAAACATGAGCCGCAATGGCTGGCGCAGCGCCTGGCAGCCCTGGACCTGAGTGCCCGCGACACGGTGATCATCGATACCCCTGCCGGCAATAACGTCTATTTTCATCAAGCCTTGAGTGTCGCCGATGTGGTGTTGGTGATTACCCAGGCCGATGCCGCTTCCTTGGGCACCCTGGATCAACTCGATGCCTTGATGGCGCCGCACCTTGAGCGCGAGCGGCCACCGCATGTTCACTTTGTGATCAATCAACTCGATGAGGACAATGCCTTCAGCCTGGATATGGTTGAGGCGTTCAGGCAGCGCCTCGGCACGAAGGAGCCATTGGAGGTGCACCACGATTTAGCGATCAGTGAGGCGCTGGCGTTTGGCACGGATCCCTTGGACAGCCAGGCGTTGAGCCTGGCGGGTGACGATATCGATGCGCTTTGCCGGCTGCTGATCGCACGCAGAAAACACCTGTGAACGGCGGTTTATACGCGTAACAGCAGATGCTTATGCACAATCGGTTGGACTGGGTTGTCACGAAACAGCCATTTTGTGGAGCTGTTCTCATCACGCCGCAACTGCCTGTTTTACGTGTGTTTTATTTTGTGAACAAAAAATGACCAGCGCGGCTTTCGGCCTGTAGCGCAGATGGCTACGGGCTCCGTAAAGAATTCATCAACAGAGTTATCCACAGGTTGGGGTGCGACAATTTCGCCCCTTAATCGCGCTCGGCGAGCACCATCAAGTTGCGCGGCGTCAGGGTTGGTTCGCAGAAGCTGCCTACTTCGACCGTGTAGCCGTTTTCACTTAGAAACAATGCCCGATCCAGCATCAGCCAGACCTCCAGCGGGCGCCGAAACAGACCACGTACCAGTTCCAGGTTCCTGACCTCGGCCAGACGGCGCCAGCCGTATGCCTCCAACGCCACCCAATCCTGCTCACCTGTGGATAACCCTTTGCGGCTCGCCAGCTCCCGGCAGTAGTCCGCGAAGGGTTTATCCAGCCAGCTGGCGGGCAGGGACGGCGTGGGCAGATAGTCGTCGTGGCCTCGTAGCTCGCGTTGCAAGTGATCGAACCCCAGCCGTCGGGCCATGGATATGTCCCGCTGCAAGCGCACGCGTTTGCCTGCGGTAACGGTTTCGCTCAGCGGCAGGCCGAGGTCATCGATCGACAGCTGCAGGCGCGATGCACGGCCTGCGGTGGACAGCGGTTGGTAGGTGTCGGCATTGATGCGGTTGTAGCAACACGGCGCCAGCGCCAGCTGTTTGCAGCCGGCGGCGCTGGCCAGGTGCAGCAGGCGCACATGCAGGTCGCCACAGGCGTGCAGGGCGACGGGCGTGTGTTCGGGGCTGATAGCCACGTCGGCCATCACATCTTGCAGGCGATGGGTGACCGGTAAGCCGTGATGCTCGCTCAAGGCTTGGCCGGCGGCGATCAGTGCCGGGTCATATTCCAGGCAGGTCAATGTTTGACCTGTTTGCAGCAGGCGACGACCCAGGTGGCCCTTGCCTGCACACCAGTCCAGCCAGTGCCGGGGTGTTTGTGCAAACGGCAGCGCCGCGCCGAAGGCTTCGATTTGTTCCCACTTGCGGCCCGGCACGTCGACGTTCAAGCGCTGGCGGGCGGGGTGCAGGGGCTGCGTCGGCAACTTATCCACAGCGCTGAGTTGCAGGGCTTGCTCGGCGAGCTGTGGAAAAGGCGCAGGCGCGGCCAGGTCGTGGGGATGGTTGTGACTGGCTTCGGCATCGGCCAGCGAACGTTGACGCAGCCACTGGGCGAGGTCGGGATGCCGGGTTTCCCAGGCTAGCTGGCGATGCGTGAAGGGCCGTGGTTTCCACAGCCCCTGGTGCTCGATCAGAAACGCATCCAGCGCCGCAAAGCGTGCTTCAACGTCCCTGGCAAGCATCGACGCGCAGCCAGCGTTCGAGCAGCTTGAAGCCCCGTACCAGGATGTAGGCCATCAGCAGGTAGAACAGGCCGGCAGCGAAGAAGATTTCCACCGGCAGGTACGTGCGGGCAATGATGGTGCGCGCCATGCCGGTCAGTTCCAGCAGGGTCACGGTGCTGGCCAGGGCGCTGGCCTTGAGCATCAGGATCACTTCGTTGCTGTAGGCCGGCAGGCCGATGCGCGAGGCGCGAGGCAGGATGATGTAGAACAGCGTCTTCGGCTTGGACATGCCCAGGGCGCGCGCGGCTTCGATCTCGCCGGGCGGTATGGCCTGGATCGCGCCGCGCAGGATCTCGGCGATATAGGCGGCGGTGTGCAGGGTCATGGTCGCCGTGGCGCACCAGAACGGATCGCGCAGGTACGGCCACATGAAGCTGTTGCGCACCGCGTCGAACTGCGCCAGGCCGTAGTAGACCAGGAACAGCTGCACCAGCAGTGGCGTACCACGGAAGAAGAAAATATAGGCGTAGGGCAGGGCGCTGACATACCAGCGGCGCGAGGAACGGGCGATCCCCAGGGGAATCGCCAGCAGGAGGCCGGCGATCACGGCAATGGCCACCAGCTCCAGGGTCAGGGTCGCGCCCTGGGCCAATTTGGGCAGCCACTTGATGATCACGGCCCAGTTCAGGCCCAGGTCGAAATGCGCCAGCCAGCTGTAGTCGCCGCTCATTGGGTGCTCCTTGCAAAGCCGCGGGCGGCGCGTTTTTCCAGGAAGTGCATGCCGGTCATGGCCAGGACGGTGAGGCCCAAGTACATGAAGGCGGCCACCATGAAGAAGGTGAACGGCTGCTTGGTCACGGTCACGCCGATCTGCGCGTGGCGCATGATTTCTTCAAGGCCGATCACCGACACCAGCGCGGTGTCCTTCATCAGGATCATGAACAGGTTGCCCAGGCCCGGCAAAGCGATGCGCCACATCTGCGGCATGATCAGGCGAGTGAAGATGCGAAACTTCGACAGCCCCAATGCCACACCGGCTTCGCGGTGGCCCTTGGGAATGGCGAGGATCGCGCCACGGAATACTTCTGTGGCGTAGGCACCAAAGCACAGGCCCAGGGCAATGACCCCGGCAGCAAAGGCACTTAAAGAAAGGTCGGGGTTGCCAAAGAACTCCCCCAGGGCACGCATCAGGTTGACCGTGCCGAAATAAATCAGCAGTACCCACAACAACTCGGGAATACCGCGAACGATGGTCGAGTAAGCACCGCCAAGCCATTGCAGCGGCTTGTACGGGGACGTCTTGGCCAAGGCGCCGGCGAGGCCGAGCACCAGCCCCAGGCACAGGGCCGTGAGCGCCAGTTTGACGGTCATCAGCGCGCCAGCGGCGAGCGCCGGGCCGAATCCGTAGAGATCGAAATTCATGGTGTTTTCATATCGCGGCAGGCATTGCTGAAAGCCGGCGCGCCCGAGGGGGCGCGCCGGTCAGGCCGTTCAGATCATTCGATGCTGAACGGGAAGTACTTGTCGTTGATCTTCTTGTAGGTGCCGTCAGCCTTGATCTCGGCCAGGGCTTTGTTCAGGCGCTCGCGCAGCGGGTCGCCCTTGCGTACGGCGATACCGATCTTGTCGCTTTCTACCACCGGGTCGCCCTTGAATTCATAGGCGGAACCGTCTTTGCTCTTGAGCCATTCGTACTGCACGTACTTGTCGGCGAGCATCCCGTCGAGGCGGCCGGACGTCAGGTCGAGGTAGGCGTTTTCCTGGGTGTCATAGAGCTTGGCGGTGGTTTCCGGCAGTTTGTCTTCCAGGTAGGTACCGGCCAACGTCGCGCGTTGTGCACCGATGACCTTGCCCTTCAGGTAAGCGGCGTCGGTCTTGAAGTCCGTCGTGGCTTTAGGGGCGATGAACTGCAGCTTGTTGGAGTAGTACGGGTCGGTGAAGTCGACGGCCTGCTTGCGCTCATCGGTGATCGACAGCGAGGACACCAGGAAGTCGAACTTCTTGGCGTTCAGGGCCGGGATGATGCCGTCCCAGTCGGACACATACACTTCGCACTTTTCGACTTTCATCTTGGCGCACAGGGCGTCGCCGATGTCTTTGTCGAAGCCGACCACGTTGCCGCTGGCGTCTTTATTGTTGAAGGGCGGGTAGGCCGCTTCGATCCCCATTTTCAAGGTTTCTGCCATGGCCGTGGCGCTGAACGCCATCGAGACGGCCGCGGCCAGAAGGAATTTTTTATAGTTCTGCATGCATGTTGCTCCGTTAGCGGTTGCTGGACATGAATTGTTTGCAGCGCGCCGAAAGCGGGTTTTCAAATACCTGCTGTGGCGATCCTTGCTCTTCGACCAGGCCCTGGTGCAGGAACACCACTTCACTGGACACCTGGCGGGCGAAGCCCATCTCATGAGTGACCAGCAGCATGGTGCGGCCTTCTTCGGCCAGCGCGCGGATCACATTAAGTACTTCCTGGACCATTTCCGGGTCAAGCGCGGATGTAGGCTCATCGAACAGGATGACTTTGGGCTGCATCGCCAGGGTGCGCGCGATGGCCGCCCGTTGTTGCTGGCCGCCGGACAATTGCGCGGGGTAGGCGTGGCGCTTGTCGCTGATGCCGACCTTGGCCAGCAAGGCTTCGGCGACTTCGATCGCCTCGGCCTTGCTCTGGCCGAGCACACGGCGGGGTGCCTCGATGATGTTGTCGAGGATGCTCATGTGCGGCCACAGGTTAAAGTTTTGAAACACAAAACCGATTTCGCTGCGCAGGCGATTGATCTGCTTGCCGTCGGCGGCCATCAGCTCGCCGTTTTTCGCGGCCTTGAGCTTGAGCTCTTCGCCGGCGACCAGGATTTGGCCCTGGTGCGGGTTTTCCAGCAGGTTGATGCAACGCAGGAACGTGGACTTGCCGGAACCGGAGGAACCCAGGATCGAGATCACGTCGCCGTCGCGAGCGGTCAGCGAGATACCTTTAAGTACCTCCAGCTCACCATAGCGTTTATGCAAGTTGCGGATTTCAAGCGCGGGCGCGGCCTCGGCCATGTGCGGTCCTCATTGTGTTCATTGCGTTCCTGCTGTTGGGCCGCCTTCCTGGCGAGGCGCCAAGCTAGCATAGCGCCTTGATGGCAGCCAACAGCGCGGCCGGCGGTAAACAGGCGGTGTGCGGCAGGGTGTCGCATCGGCACAGCAGCGTGTCGCGCCATCAACAACCGAACAACCGTTTGAACCTGTAAAACCGCAGGCTTCGCGTAAAAAAGGGCGCGATGGTGCCAGCTTTGGGCGGGTGTTGGAAGGGTTAACCGGGCAAACGGTGCTTATCAGCCCTTTTATGGAGCGTCACGTACTTTTTGTGTGTGTTTTTGGTGCGCTGGGTGGCCTTGGAAGTGAGTCGCACGGTAACGCTATAGCGGAATGCCATTGTTCTCAATGACTTGCGATTGCTGTTGAATC
The DNA here is from genome assembly GCF_029959745.1 of Pseudomonas sp. PS01298. NCBI lineage: Bacteria > Pseudomonadati > Pseudomonadota > Gammaproteobacteria > Pseudomonadales > Pseudomonadaceae > Pseudomonas > Pseudomonas sp. PS01298. The sequence continues at coordinate 53,724 of NZ_JASCPP010000017.1, forward strand.
GTCCTACAGCCCGCGTCAATCGCGGCCTTGTAACATTTTGGCGCAAATCTTGCGTAAAAAATAAAGAACGCCCTGTTGGTTTCTTTTCACGAGAAAGATTTCAGGCCGGGCGGACCGTTTTCGCAATTCCTCGTAAAGGTGTGTCAATGAGTAGTACGCAAAGCTCCAATGACCTCGAACAGGGGCTCAAACCGCGTCACGTCACCATGCTGTCGATTGCCGGCGTCATCGGTGCCGGTTTGTTTGTCGGCTCCGGCCACGCGATTGCTGCCGCCGGCCCTGCCGTACTGCTGGCCTACGCCGCTGCGGGGACGCTGGTGGTATTGGTGATGCGCATGCTCGCCGAAATGGCCGTGGCCTCGCCTGACACCGGTTCGTTCTCCACCTACGCCGACCGCGCGATCGGCCATTGGGCCGGTTTCACCATCGGCTGGCTGTACTGGTGGTTCTGGGTATTGGTCATCCCCTTGGAGGCCAACGCCGCCGCGACCATCCTGCATGCATGGTTCCCGGATGTGGCCATCTGGGCCTTTACGCTGATCATCACTCTGCTGCTGACGGCGACGAACCTATTCAGCGTGAAGAACTACGGTGAGTTCGAGTTCTGGTTTGCGTTGATTAAAGTCGTGGCGATCGTGGGCTTTGTGATCCTCGGCCTCGCGGCGATTTTCGGCTTCCTGCCGACCAGCCAGGTCAGCGGCGTTTCGCACCTGTTCGACACCCAAGGCTTTATGCCTAACGGCATGGGCGCTGTCCTGGCTGCGATCCTGACCACCATGTTCTCCTTCATGGGCACCGAGATCGTTACCATCGCCGCCGCCGAATCGAAGAACCCAGGCCAGCAAATCACCAAGGCCACCAACTCGGTCATTTGGCGGATTGGTTTGTTCTACCTGTTGTCGATCTTCATCGTAGTGTCGCTGGTGCCATGGAACGATCCGACCCTGGCTGCCGTAGGTTCCTACCAGACCGTGCTGGAACGCATGGGCATCCCGAATGCCAAGCTGATCGTCGACCTGGTGGTCTTGGTCGCTGTGACCAGTTGCCTGAACTCGGCGCTGTACACCGCTTCGCGCATGCTGTTCTCGCTGGGTCGTCGCGGTGATGCACCGGCAGTCGCCAAGCGCACCAACAAGAGCGGCACGCCTTACTGGGCAGTGTTGCTGTCGACCGGCGCGGCGTTCCTGGCAGTGTTTGCCAACTACGTGGCTCCGGCGGCGGTGTTCGAGTTCCTGCTGGCCAGTTCCGGTGCCATCGCGTTGCTGGTGTACCTGGTGATCGCGGTATCGCAACTGCGCATGCGCCAGAAGCGCACGGCGGCGGGCGAGAAGATTGTGTTCAAGATGTGGCTGTTCCCAGGCCTGACCTACGCAGTGATGGTCTTCATCGTGGGCACGCTGACCATCATGCTGTTCCAGGAAGCGCACCGGGTCGAGATCATCGCGACCGGTATCCTCAGCTTGCTGGTGGTCGTGGCGGGGCTGTTTGTGTCGAGCCGTCGCAAGGCCCAGCGGGTAGGCGCTGCAGCACTCAGCTAGGTTGCACCGATCCCTGTAGGAGCTGGCTTGCCGGCGATGGCGTCTTCAAGGGCCCCATCGCCGGCAAGCCGGCTTCTACAGAGTCAGAGTTGGGTCAGTGCCTTCGAGGCCGCGAGGTAATCCGCCTGGAACTGCGGCGATTCGATCCACGCCAGCGCAGCCGCTTCATCATCGGTGTCCGTGGCCCACTGCCGATATTCGATCAGTGCCGCGAGGATGAAGTCGGTGGCTTCCTCTTCGCCTTCCTGCTCCAGCACCAGCGCCAGCAACGGGTGCGCCAGGAACACGGCACACAATGCCTGCTGGCTGATCTCGCCCGCTGTGCGCATCTCGACGAACAGCTCGGTCAAATCCACCGATTCAAGGTCAATGCGGCTGTCATCGCCGGCAAACGCATCCGGCTTGCTCGCGACGGCGCGCTGGGTACGGTTCTGCTTGGCCTTGGCCTTTGCCCGTTGGGCGCGTTTTTGCTGCTTGTTTGGCGAGGCCATGGGCTCAACGTCCTGAGGATCTGGGATGAGTATTGAAGCGCAGGTTGGGGGAAATCCCAAGGGTATCTGCGGTTAATTCGCCGTTTTGCAGCCACGCCAATGCAATCGGCCACAGCCGATCCTGATACTCGCTGCGAAAGAACGCGAAATGTCCGACCTGTTTTTCGCCGATATCTTCAGGCGCAATCCGCAGGTGAGTGCGTTCGCTGCCGTCGAAATAGCCCAGTAATCGCTCAATCGCCGGCACTGTGCCAAACGGATCATCGGTGATGCTGATCGCCAGGATCTGCGCGCTCACACGACTGAACGGCAAGCCCGCCAGCGCGCGACCGCTGGGCCGTGTTTCGTACCTGGGCGTCGGTGTGCTCCAGTCGCGTACCACGCCTGCCGGCGTGTCCTCCAGCCAGCCCAGCCGCTTGCCGGGGAAGTACCCGCACAGCGCGGTGACCAGTGGCATCGCTACATGCCACTTGGCAAACATCCGCCAGCGTCCGCTCGCCTGGTAATCGCGCCAGTAGGCGAACTGCGCGCCCACCGTGACGATCCGCCGGATCACCGCCCCTGAGGCGGCGAGCCCTGCCGCACAACCGCCGAAGCTGTGGCCGACCACATCAATCGGCTGGCCCGGAAACTCCCGCTGCACCCGTCGCAGGATCGCCTCGAAATCCAGTGCGCCCCAATCCGACCACGAGGCCTTGAAGCCGCGCAACGAACCGCTGCGGGATTCGCCGATGCCTCGGTAGTCGTAGGTAATCACGTCGAAGCCGTGGGCGAACAGGTAATCGGCGAAGCGTGAGTAATGGCGGCAGCGCACCGAGGTGGCGGCGTTGATGATCACGGCGGGGCGCGCCAGGTCGGTTCGGACGTGGCGCCAGCTGAAGCCGCCGAGAGGGTAACCGTCGGCAGCGGGCTCGCGGAATGCTTCTGGGGCAGGTCGGGTGGGCAGGTTCATAGGTCGACTCGATCCTTGCGCTTCGATGTGGGCTGGAAGGCCCATGCGCTTTTGTAGTCAGCCGAAATTAACAAATTTCGCCCGGCACAGGCGCAGGAATTATTGCGATGCTCGACCTTATCCCCTGGGGTGCTTAGGCTTACGAACTTTTGATCAACCGGAGTCAGTCCATGACCCGCGACACCCTCGAGCACAACCAGATCCCGGTCTACTTCGTCGCCGTCATTCTGGCCGTCGGCTTCGGTCTGCTTGCGCCGTCCTGGGGGCATGGATTGGGTGCGCTGGTCACGCCTGCCATCGCGGTCTTGATGTACGCCATGTTCCTGCAAATCCCTTTTCTGGATCTGCGTCAGGGCCTGGGCAACAGGCGCTTCCTCGCGGCGTTGCTGCTGGCCAATTTCATCCTGGTGCCGTTGCTGGTGTGGGCGTTGACGCGTGGCCTGGTGGAGCGCCCGGCGTTGCTGGTGGGCGCGTTGCTGGTGTTGCTCACGCCGTGTATCGACTACGTGGTGGTGTTCACCCACATCGGCAAAGGTGACGCGCGATTGATGCTGGCGGCGACGCCGGTGCTGTTGCTGCTGCAGTTGCTGCTGTTGCCGCTGTACCTGGGTTTCATGCTGGGCGCGCAGTCCGAGGTCGTGGTGGCGGCGGGGCCATTTATCGAGGCGTTCTTGTGGTTGATTGTGCTGCCGATGGTGCTCGCGGTGATCACGACGTCGCTGGCGCGCAAGTCAGTGCTCATCAATGCCTGGAACAGCGCCTGGGCGTGGCTGCCGGTGCCGGCGATGGCAGCGGTGCTGTTTGTGGTGATCGGTTCGCAAATCACCTCGGTGGTGCGCGACATCAGCTTGCTGCTGCCGGTGATCCCGGTGTATGTCGGCTTCCTGGTGCTGGCCCCGCTGATGGGTGCGCTGGCGGCGCGGCTGTTCGCGCTGCCGGCGGCAACGGCGCGGGCGGTGACTTTCAGCGCGTCGACGCGTAATTCGCTGGTGGTGCTGCCCCTGGCGCTGGCCTTGCCGGAAGGCGTGCGAGGGCTGGCGGCGACGGCGGTCATCCTGCAAACCCTGGTCGAACTGGTGGGTGAGCTGATTTACGTTAGGCTGATTCCCAAAGCGGTGTGGCCCGCAGGTCGGTAAAAGCGCAAATGTTCAGGTTTGTTCAGGCGCTATTCAGGGGCTCGCTCGGCAACATAGGTTGGCGCTCCCTACCTGACAGGTCTACTGATGGATCATCGCAACCGTTTTCGCATGGAATCCCTGGGCATTTTCCTGATTGCCTTGTTGCTGTTTACCTTGGGCATCTGGGATCAGCAGCCGCAAGGGTTTGACGGACGTTGGGCGCTTTTCCTGCAGGAAATGTTTCGCCATGGCGCGAGTCTTTTCCCCACCACCTACGGGCAGCCCTACGCGGACTATCCCGGCACCGCGACGTTCTTCAGCTTTGTCTTCGCCCGGTTGTTCGGCGCGCCTAACCATCTGGCGAATATCCTGCCGACCGCGCTGGCCTCGGCCGGGGTGGTGGCGCTGATCTATCGCCTGCTGGTGCCGTACGGTCGCAGTTGGGCGCTGCTTAGTGTGCTGTTGACCCTGCTGACGACCCAGTTGCTGGAGAAGTCGCGCTCGGTGTGCCTGGATCAAATGGTCGCGCTGTTGTGCCTGGGCAGTTTCTACCTGCTGCACAGCGGCGAGCGCCTCGGCTCGCGGTGGCGCCAACTCGCCGTGTTCCCGTTGTTCATCCTCGGCTTTGCGATTCGCGGCCCGCTGGGCTTGATCGAAGTCTGTGGCGTGGTGTGCGTGTACTGGGCACTGGCCCGGCCTGGAGAGCGGGTCAAGCAGGTGTTGATTCACGGCATCGTCGGGCTGGTGTTGCTGGCGGCCTGTTGGTGGCTGCTGGTCAAGCTCGCGCGCTTGAGTGGCGGCGATGCGTTTGCCGATGAGGTGTTCAAGATGCAGGTGGGCGGGCGCCTCGATGAAACCGGCGAGCCGTTCTATTTTTACTTCCAGCTGAGCCTGTACCGTTATTTCCCCGTGGTGCCCCTGGCGCTGGCCACACTGGTTGCCCTGCGCCAGCGCTGGGCGCAGCGCTTCAACGATGATGTGCAATTGGTCGTGCGGCTCGGCGCCTGCGGCTTGATGATCCTGCTCGGGTTGTCGGTGCCGCACTTCAAGCGCGCTTATTACATCCTGCCGATGGTGCCGATGTTTGCCGCTGTCGCGGCCTATGGGCTGCTCCAGGCGCAAGGATGGCTGATTGGCGTGCGCCGATGCTACGAGGGGCTTGTCGCGGCGCTGCCGGCGTTGTGCGTGGTTGTCGTGTTTGTCTGTCGGCATAGTTGGCAGAAACACGGTTACTGGCCGGGCGTCCCGCTGCCGTTGTTGATCGGTGGGTTGGTGATCCTGCAAGTCGCCGCGCTGCTTGCCTGGCGGCGAGCAGGGCGGCTGGTGTGGCTCAGCGTGTTCGCACTCGCGGCGCAGTGGCTGGTGCTGGTGACGGTAGTGGAGCCCGCCAAGGACCTGCAGTTCGACACCCGCCAGTTTGTCAGCCAGGTGGAAGCCCTGCGCGCGGCGCAACCGGGGCCGCTGGTATTTGTGAATCTCGGTCGGGACACCTGGGCGGTGCGCTACATGATGAATCTGGAGCATGACGAGCAGCCATTGTTTGTCGGTGGCGCCGACGTTGCGCGGCTGGACACTCTGCCCCGCCCGGCGTGGGTCATTGTCGCGCGCAAGGAAACCGCGCTGCTCAAGGGCACGCCCCTGGAGCATCTGGCGCCAAGCTTTGAGGGGCGCTTGAACGACAATCCCCTGATGGTGTTTTTGTTGGAGTGAGTCAGTGACGGGCTATGCGTCTGCCGGTCACGTGAGGGGGCTTGATCGGATGCAGGAGCATGGCTTCCAGCTATCCGACCAAGAGCGGGTGGGGGGTGGTGACGCTGATGTGGAATGAGGCGGTTCGGCGAGTAGCGACTTCGGTCATATGTAGGGCTTATCCAGTTGCTCGGGGATGAAGTCTTCGTCGCGCAGAGATTTGATCACGCCCCTGATCAGATAGTTGTTGGAGAACCCGATGGTGTATTGCCGCGCGCCTGGGTTTATGGGGCGAAACCTCTGATTGGATTTTGACTATCTCAAAAATAGGATGCCTTGGTGCCCGCAGATTGGGCTTTGAGGGCCTCAATAGGTCCTGCGTTATCTCAAAATAGCAGTTCGGGTAAGTGAAAAATATCGGAAATGAAGTGGTGTTCAGCTTCGTCGCATTTTCGGATGTGGAAGCGAACTTGAGATGAAAAGGTCGATTCTCATGGTAATCATGAGCATAGCCTCCGAAGTGGGCCTTTTTGCGCTGTCGTGGAATCTGCAGGGGGTGAACTCAAGTGCAGGTCGCAGGCCGCGGTCGGGAGAGGTCTGGATGACGGTGGTAAAGCGGCCCCCTTGCAGGGCGCATCAGGTCGGTGTCTCGCCAGCGAATGTGTTTGGGCTTATTGGGGGGCGCGTAGAAATCGCAGGCAACAAAAAACCCGCACTAGGCGGGTTTCTTGTGTGTTTCAGATGATATTTGCACCACCTGAAACTTAATAGTGGTGCCCAGAGACGGAATCGAACCGCCGACACGGGGATTTTCAATCCCCTGCTCTACCGACTGAGCTATCTGGGCAACGGGGCGCATTAAACGGGTTTTTCAGGGGGTCGTCAAGCAAGTTTTCAAAAAATATTTAATTATTACCGTCGCTTACGTGCCGATCCCGATTTTTGATCAATTATTGAGCAGGCGGCACGTAGCCGTCGGCCTTGGCGTAATCCTCGCCGGAAAAGAACTTGTCCATTTCGCCTGACAGGTATTTACGATCTTCGGCGTTCATCATGTTCAGGCGTTTTTCATTGATCAGCAGCGTCTGGTGTTTCAGCCAGTCGCCCCATGCCTGGGCGGAAATGTGATCGAAAATGTCCTGGCCTTTCGCACCTGGGTACGGAGGGCGTTCCAGGCCGGGCAATTGTTCTTTGTACTTGCGGCACATTACGGTGCGGGTCATGACGACACTCCTGCATTCAATACGTCGGCCGCGCGCTTCAGCAGTTTCTTGACCGGGGCGGCAAGGCCCAGGCGCGGCGGGGTGGCGAGGTTATACCAGAGCCAGTCGGCCTCGGCCACGTGATGGGCGGATTCCTCGACCTGGACCAGCCAGGGTTCGATGGCCAGCTGGAAGTGGCTGAAGGTGTGGATCAGCCCCGGCAGTTCCTGCTGTTTGCCCAGTGCCAGCGCGTGCTGGTGGGCGAGGTGTTCCAGGTCGGTGAGGTCGTCCAGCTCCGGCAAGCTCCACAAACCGCCCCACAGGCCGGTGGATGGGCGCCGGTAAAGCAGGATTTCGCCTTCGGCATTGGCCAGCAAGGGCATCAGCGTACGCTTCTGCGGGATGCTCTTGCGCGGCTTGGGGATTGGGTAGCGCGTCTCCAGGCCAAGCATGTGGGCTTCGCAGCCTTTTTCCAGCGGGCACAGCAGGCAACTGGGCTTGCTGCGGGTGCAGAGGGTGGCGCCCATGTCCATCATCGCCTGGGTATAGGCGTTGACGCGGTCATGCGGGGTGAAGCGTTCTGCGGTGGCCCACAGCTGCTTCGCCACCTTGGGTTCGCCCGGATAGCCTTCCTGCGCGGTAAAGCGTGCCAGCACGCGCTTGACGTTGCCGTCGAGGATCGGCGCGCGCAGGCCCATGCTCAGGCTGGCAATCGCGCCGGCGGTGGACAGGCCGATACCCGGCAGTTCGGTGAGCTTTTCGACATCCCGGGGAAACTCGCCGCCGTACTCGGCCACGACGATCTTCGCGGTCTTTTGCAGGTTGCGCGCCCGGGTGTAGTACCCCAGGCCGGTCCACAGGTGCAGCACTTCATCTTCCGGCGCGGCAGCCAGGGCCTCGACCGTTGGCAACGAGGCCATGAAGCGGTCGAAGTAGTTGAGCACGGTGCTCACCTGGGTCTGCTGCAGCATGATCTCCGAGACCCACACCCGGTAAGGCGTGATGCCCTGTTGCCAGGGCAGGTCATGGCGACCGTGGCGGTCGTACCAGTTGAGTACGGCCTCTGAAAACTGCTCGTTTCTCATCGTTTGAACAGGCCTTTCAACGCGTCTTTCAACTGCGGGTTTACCTTGTCGAGTTTCTCTTCCAGCTTCTCGCTGAGCTTGTTGCCGGCTGCCTTGATCGCGACCTGGCTCAGGCCGTCCTTGTCCAGGCGGCAGGCCTTGGCGCCCAGTTCCAGCGGGCCACGGCAACGCAGCGGCACTTCGATGTTCTGGAAGTTGGAACCGACCTGGCAGGCCGGGTCCGGCGTATCGCGCTGGTCGCCTTCGACGATGATGCCGACGCGGTAATCCATGCCGAGTACGCGCAAGTCGACGTCGCCGTTGCCGTTGACCGTCAACCCTGGAATGCGCACTTTCAGGTCGGGGTTGCTGGCCACGCCGTTACGGAATGTCAGGTTGCCGCGCAGTTCCTGGAAGGGCGTGTCCTTGCCCTGGGGCGTGGTGCTCAGGGTCTTGCGGTTGAGCAGGGCGATGCCGGTGCACAGTTGCTGTTCGAGGTTGGCGTTGAGCAGCACGCCGTTGTTGATCACAAAGCTGGCGGTGCCGTTGAGGCTGTCGATCAGCGCCTTCTGGCTGTTGCCACGGCCGTTGAGGTTGCTGTCGAGGGTGATCTGGCCCTTGACCGGCGGGTTCTGCCCCTGGGCCTGCAGGATGCGTTCAACCGGCACCTGCTTGATATGCGTCTGCAGCGCGAGGACCGGGATGTCCTGGCGCACATCGAGGTTGCCGTTGGCCTGGAACGTGCCGTTGTAGAGACCGCCGCTGAGGGTGTCCAGCTTGAGTTGGCCGTCGACGCCGGAGGCTTTCAGTGCCGCGTTCTGGATCGGCAGCTTGCTCAGCGTCAGCTGGCCGAAGGCGAGGTCGGCGTCTATGTCCAGGGTGCGCAGGTGCGTCAGCGGCAGCAGCTTGTCGGTGCTCCAGGCGCCTTTGGTGGGCGCGTCCGGCAGCGGTGTAGTGCCACCGGCGGCCATGGCCCCGGCTTCGCTGTTCTGCACTTCGGCCTGGCGGGCGGCGCTCGCGCCTTTGGCGGAGTCGGACTTGGCCGGCAGGTAGTTGTCAGCGTTGAAGGTGTCGCCCTTGAGCTGAACCCGCAGCGACTGCTTGGCGAAATCGTCCACGGCAACGCGGCCGGTGAAGGTGCTGCCGTCGAGTTTCAGGTTCAGGTCTTCCAGCGCCAGGCTGTTTGGCGTGCCCTTGAGGCGGCTGACCAGCTCGACCTTGCTCAGGCTGCCGTCCGCCATCGGCGGCAACGGGTGGCCGACGCTGTCGAGGAACTTGGCCAGGTCAAACTGGGCAATGGACAGCGCGCCGCTGAATTGCGGGGTCTTGTCCAGGTCATTGACCTTCAGCTCGCCCAAGGCGCGCAGTTGGTTGGCCGACAGCTTCAGGTTGGTCCACTCGGCGATATTCGCCGCCTGGTCCACCAGCAACTGACCCTGGGTGGAGAAGGTCACTGTCTTGCCTTGCAGCGGCTCGCCCGTGGCTTCGCCGGTGATTTTCATGTCCTCGAACTGGTAGCGCTTGAGGGCGCGCTGGATGCGCAGGTTGCCGTTGAGCTCGGTCTTGACGCGCATCACCGGCTGGTTGCTGCCGAAGAAGGCGGTGAGCTTCACCGGAATGCTCGCGCCTTCGTGCACGGCACCGGCGCTCAATTGGATGCTTTCGGCGCTGAACTGCTTGCCGGTCTGTTCATCGTTGTATTCGATGCGGGCGTTGTTGACCGTCAGGCTGTCGATATCCAGGCGGATCGGCTTTGACGGTTTTTCCGGCTCGGTCTCGGCAGGTTGCTCGGTCGGAGCGGGTGCGCCGGTGCTGGCCGACGACACGTTCTTGCCGATGTCTTCCCAGTTGCCGTGGCCTTGCTTGTCGCGGGTCAGGCGCAGGTTGAGGCCTTCGACACGCACGTCGCTCATCTGGACTTCGCGGCGCAGCAGCGGCAGCACGCGCACCGACAGGCCCAGCATCTGCAGGTCGGCGAACGGCTGAGTCGGGTTGGTCAGGGTCGCGACGCTGGCTTCGTGCAGTTCAAGGCCGAGCCAGGGGAACAAACTCCAGCCGATATCGCCATTGAGCGTCAGCTCGATGTGGGCCTTGTCGCGGGCTATCTGGCGAATCTCGTCTTTATAGTCGTTGGGATCGAAGAGATGGGTCAGGGCAAAGCCCAGAGCCACAATGATCAGCAACAGCCCGAGAAGTACCAGACCCAGGATTTTGCCGAACGCTTTCATGGGCGAGTCCTTGTATGTCGATTTCAAAATTTAGCCGCAGAGTATAACGCCCGACGGCCCGCGTCAGTTCGCGGATCGTTACATTGTATCCAGGGGCGCGGGAACGGGTTTCTGGCGTCAAACAAAACAGATTTCCTGAAAAAGGTGATATCAGTTTGGTTTTTCTGTCATCCACAGGTGCTAATCTGCGCAGGTTCGTCTGCCTTCTGCGACACAGCGTCGCGCTTAAAAGGAGCTTTACTCAACAACAACGGCCAACGCTTTGCGTGCAAGGCCGAGGGAGAGAGCGCCTGACGGACACATACTAACAACTGGGGGAAACACCAATGAGCACTAGCACTGCAGCAGGTCATACTGCCGCACAGCCTGCGTTCCTGTCCAAGGAGCGCATTATCGCCAAGCCCGGGTTCAACCGCTGGCTGGTTCCACCGGCCGCCCTGGCCATCCACTTGTGCATCGGCATGGCCTACGGTTTCTCGGTGTTCTGGCTGCCACTGTCCAAGGCACTGGGCATCACCAAGCCGGTCGCCTGCGCGCCGGACATGGGGTTCATCGCCCAAGTCTTCTCGTCCCAATGCGACTGGCCCATCTCCATGCTGGGCTGGATCTACACCCTGTTCTTCATTTTCCTCGGCTGCTCGGCAGCGATCTGGGGCGGCTGGCTGGAACATGCCGGGCCTCGTAAAGCCGGGGTTGTATCGGCCCTGTGCTGGTGTGGCGGCCTGTTGATCTCGGCGCTGGGTATCTATACCCACCAGATCTGGCTGATGTGGATCGGCTCCGGGGTCATTGGCGGTATCGGCCTGGGCCTGGGCTATATCTCGCCGGTGTCGACCCTGATCAAATGGTTCCCGGACAAGCGCGGCATGGCCACCGGCATGGCGATCATGGGCTTCGGCGGCGGCGCAATGGTTGGCGCTCCCCTGGCGGCAGCGCTGATGGGCCACTTTGCCACGCCGACCAGCGTGGGCGTGTGGCAGAGCTTTGTGGTCATGGCTGCGATTTACTTCGTGTTCATGATCGCCGGCGCGCTGCTGTACCGCGTTCCGCCGACCGGCTGGAAGCCTGAGGGCTGGACAGCGCCGGCGAAAAAAGCCAGCAACGCGATGATCACCCACCGTCACGTGCACGTGAATGTGGCGTGGAAAACCCCGCAATTTCGCCTGGTGTGGCTGGTACTGTGCCTGAACGTGTCCGCCGGTATCGGCATCCTCGGCATGGCTTCGCCACTGCTGCAGGAAGTCTTCGGCGGCAAGTTGCTGGGTGTGGATGTGCCATTCGGCCAGCTTGATGCCGGTCAGTTGGCTTCAATTGCGGCAATTGCCGCTGGCTTCACCGGTCTGTTGAGCCTGTTCAACATCGGTGGTCGTTTCTTCTGGGCGTCGTTCTCCGACTACCTGGGGCGTAAAAATACCTACTTCGTGTTCTTCGCCCTGGGCTTTGCCCTGTACGCGCTGATCCCGAACCTGGGACACCTGGGCAACGTGGCGCTGTTCGTGGCCGCGTTCTGCATCATCCTGTCGATGTACGGCGGTGGTTTTGCGACCGTCCCGGCTTACCTGGCCGACCTGTTCGGCACCCAGATGGTCGGCGCGATCCACGGTCGCCTGCTGACCGCCTGGGCCGCTGCGGGCGTACTCGGCCCGGTGTTGGTGAACTACCTGCGTGAGTACCAGTTGAGCATCGGCGTGGATCGCGCTGCGGCCTACGACATCACCTTGTACATCCTCGCGGGCCTGCTGGTGCTGGGTTTCCTCTGCAACCTGCTGGTGCGTCCGGTGGCCGACAAGTACTTCATGACCGATGCCGAACTGGCCGCCGAACAGGCGCTGGGTCATGACAAAGGTACCGATGCCTCTACGTCGCTGGAGTGGAAAGCGTCTGCGGGCAGCAAGCCGTTGGCGATCGCCGCCTGGCTGGTGGTGGGTATTCCGTTGGCGTGGGGTGTGTGGGTGACCCTGCAAAAGACCGCGGTACTGTTCCACTAACACCGCAAAAATTTTGTGGGCGCGGTTCCTGTGGGAGCCGGGCTTGCCCGCGATGGCATCACCTCGGTGCAACTGAAACGCCGAGGTGCCTGCATCGCAGGCAAGCCAGCTCCCACAAAAGCTGGTTCTTACCTGTATGCACATGTCTATCGTCGACACTCCATCAGTCTTATCCCCTCCGATGTTTCTGTTTAGCGCCCGCGCCCCTATAATGGCTGCCTTTTTCGCCCAATGATTTTGCGGAGCTGGTGATGGCCGAACGTAAGGCGTCCGTCGAGCGCGACACTCTGGAAACCCAGATCAAAGCCTCGATCAACCTGGATGGCACCGGAAAGGCCCGATTTGATATCGGTGTACCTTTTCTTGAGCACATGCTGGACCAGATCGCCCGTCACGGGCTGATCGACCTGGATATCGTCAGCAAGGGCGACCTGCATATCGACGACCACCATACGGTGGAAGACGTAGGCATCACCCTGGGCCAGGCATTTGCCAAGGCCATCGGCGACAAGAAAGGCATCCGTCGCTACGGCCACGCCTATGTCCCGCTGGACGAAGCGTTGTCGCGCGTGGTCATCGACTTCTCCGGCCGCCCTGGCCTGCAGATGCATGTGCCCTATACCCGCGCCACCGTAGGCGGGTTTGACGTTGACCTGTTCCAGGAATTCTTCCAGGGCTTCGTCAACCACGCACTGGTCAGCCTGCACATCGACAACCTGCGCGGCACCAACACCCACCACCAGATCGAGACCGTGTTCAAGGCTTTCGGCCGCGCGCTGCGCATGGCTGTCGAGCTTGATGAACGCATGGCCGGGCAAATGCCATCGACCAAGGGCGTCCTGTAATGCAGACGGTCGCGGTTATCGATTACGGCATGGGTAACCTGCACTCGGTGGCCAAGGCCCTCGAGCACGTCGGTGCCGGCAAGGTGCTGATCACCAGCGATGCCAACGTGATTCGCGAAGCCGATCGCGTGGTGTTCCCGGGCGTCGGTGCGATTCGCGATTGCATGGCCGAGATCCGTCGCCTGGGCTTTGACAGCCTGGTGCGCGAAGTCAGCCAGGATCGCCCGTTCCTCGGCATCTGCGTGGGCATGCAAGCCTTGCTCGACAGCAGTGAAGAGAACGACGGCGTCGACTGCATCGGCCTGTTCCCAGGCCAGGTGAAGTTCTTCGGCAAAGACCTGTATGAAGACGGCGAACACCTGAAGGTCCCGCACATGGGCTGGAACGAAGTGCGTCGCACCGTCGACCACCCGTTGTGGCACGAAATCCCTGACATGGCGCGTTTCTACTTCGTGCACAGCTACTACATCGCCGCCGGTAACCCGCGCCAGGTGGTGGGTGGCGGGCATTATGGCGTCGACTTCGCCGCCGCGCTGGCCGAGGGCTCGCGGTTTGCCGTGCAGTTCCACCCGGAGAAGAGCCATACCCATGGCCTGCAGTTGCTGCAGAACTTCGCCGCCTGGGACGGTCGCTGGTAAATGGCCAAGAAGCCGAAGCTGCCGGTGCTCAACCTCACGCCTGAGCAGGAGGGTGAGGCGATCCTCAAGATCAAGCGCTTCATGGAAGACCGTTTCGAGCTCAAGCTGGGCTCGTTCGAGGTCGCCGAGATCCTTGAGTTGTTCACCACCGAGGTCGCTCCGCACTATTACAACAGGGCGATTTTCGACACGCAGACGCTCCTTAAAGAAAGGTTCGAAAGCATCGAAAGCGACCTGTGGTCGCTTGAAAAGAGCAGCTGAGAGCGTCAGGCGCCAAGCTGCAAGAATTGATACGCGTGCTTGCTTGCAGCTTATAGCTCGCAACTCGCAACTCTTTTGACGAAGGAAAAAGCATGCTGATTATCCCCGCTATCGATCTCAAGGACGGCGCTTGTGTACGCCTGCGCCAGGGCCGCATGGAAGACTCCACCGTGTTCTCCGATGACCCGGTGAGCATGGCTGCCAAATGGGTGGAAGGTGGCTGCCGTCGTCTGCATCTGGTGGACTTGAACGGCGCCTTCGAAGGCCAGCCCGTCAATGGCGAAGTAGTGACCGCGATCGCCAAGCGCTACCCGAACCTGCCGATCCAGATCGGCGGCGGTATCCGCTCCCTGGAAACCATCGAGCACTACGTCAAGGCGGGCGTGAGCTACGTGATCATCGGCACCAAGGCCGTGAAGGATCCGGCGTTCGTCGCCGAAGCTTGCCGCGCGTTCCCGGGCAAGGTAATCGTGGGCCTGGACGCCAAGGACGGTTTCGTCGCCACCGACGGCTGGGCTGAAATCAGCACCGTGCAGGTGATCGACCTGGCCAAGCAGTTCGAAGCCGACGGCGTGTCTGCCATCGTTTATACCGACATCGCCAAAGACGGCATGATGCAGGGCTGCAACGTGCCGTTTACCGCGGCGCTGGCGGCGGCCACCAAGATCCCGGTGATCGCCTCTGGCGGTATTCACAACCTGGGCGATATCAAGTCGCTGCTGGACGCCAAGGCCCCCGGGATCATCGGCGCCATCACCGGCCGCGCGATCTACGAAGGTACCCTGGACGTCGCCGAAGCCCAGGCTTACTGCGATGCCTACGCGAACAGCTCCAAGTCGTAAGCTGAAAGCTGCAAGTCAAAGCACACCTGCTCCAGCTTGCCGCTTGTAGCTTGAAGCTTCTTAATCGGAGATTAAGTCAATGGCTTTAGCCAGACGCATCATCCCTTGCCTGGACGTCGACAACGGTCGCGTGGTCAAGGGCGTCAAGTTCGAGAACATCCGTGATGCCGGCGACCCGGTGGAAATCGCGCGTCGCTATGACGAGCAAGGTGCCGACGAGATTACCTTCCTCGACATCACCGCCAGCGTCGACGGCCGCGACACCACGCTGCATACCGTCGAGCGCATGGCCAGCCAGGTGTTCATCCCGCTGACCGTGGGCGGCGGCGTGCGCACCGTGCAAGACATCCGCAACCTGCTCAATGCGGGCGCGGACAAAGTCTCGATCAACACCGCTGCGGTGTTCAACCCGGAGTTCGTCGGCGAAGCCGCGCAGCACTTCGGCTCGCAGTGCATCGTGGTCGCCATTGATGCGAAGAAAGTCTCCGCCCCGGGCGAAACCCCGCGCTGGGAGATCTTCACTCACGGCGGTCGCAAGCCGACCGGCCTGGACGCGGTGGAGTGGGCGATGAAGATGGAAGGCCTGGGCGCCGGTGAAATCCTGCTGACCAGCATGGACCAGGACGGCATGAAAAATGGCTTCGACCTGGGCGTGACGCGCGCCATCAGCGACGCGCTGGGCATTCCGGTGATCGCTTCCGGCGGCGTCGGCAACCTGCAGCACCTGGCTGACGGCGTGATCGAAGGCCACGCCAGCGCGGTGCTGGCGGCGAGTATTTTCCACTTTGGCGAATACACCGTTCCCGAGGCCAAGGCCTACATGGCAGCGCGCGGTATCGTCGTTCGCTAAACGTTGCTGGACACCATGGCGGGCGCGCGGCACTCTCTGCGCTTGCCATGGATTCCGGTAGCCTTCATGTTCAAGACCCTGCTGCTCGCCCTCGCCAGTACCTCCCTTTTGTTGGCAGGTTCGGCCCACGCCGAAGAACCGTCTGACGCCGCCCTGGTGTTGCTGACGGAAAATTTCCCGCCCTACAACATGGCCAAGAACGGCAAGAACTTCGCCAAGGAAGAAAACATCGAAGGCATCGCCGTGGACATCGTCCGCGAGACCTTCAAGCGCGCCGGCATTTCCTACAACCTCACGTTGCGTTTCCCTTGGGAGCGAATCTACAAACTCGCCCTGGAAAAGCCTGGCTACGGCGTATTCGTGATGGCGCGACTGCCGGACCGCGAGGCGCTGTTCAAGTGGGTCGGCCCGATCGGCCCGGATGATTGGGTGATGCTGGCCAAGGCTGACAGCAAGATCCAACTGACCGACCTGGAGCACGCGCGCCGCTACAAGATCGGCGCCTACAAGGGTGATGCGATCGCCGAGACCCTTGAGAAACAGGGGCTCAACCCGCTGGTGGTACTGCGCGACCAGGACAACGCGCAAAAGCTCATGGATGGCCAGATCGACCTCTGGGCCACCGGTGATCCTGCTGGGCGTTACCTGGCGCGTCAGGTCGGTGTGACCGGGCTCAAGACCGTGCTGCGGTTCAACAGTGCGCAGCTTTACCTCGCGTTGAACAAGGAGGTCCCTGACGAACTGGTGGCCAAGCTGCAGGCCGCGCTGGACCAGTTGCGTAAAGACGGCGTCGTCGACCAGATCATGGCGAACTATCTTTAACTGGCGAGCACTTCTATGGGAGCAGGCAAGCCAGCTCCCACAGACTGCGCTACACAATCAGCGGCCTAAACACGCCCAAAAAATGTGGGAGCGGGCTTGCCCGCGAAAGCGCCAGGTCAGTCACTGAAGCCACTGACTGATGCACCGCCATCGCGGGCAAACCAGGCTCCCACCGACTGCGCTACACAATCAGCGGCCTAAACACGCCCAAAAATGTGGGAGCGGGCTTGCCCGCGAAAGCGCCAGGTCAGTCACTGAAGCTACTGACTGATGCCCCGCCATCGCTGGCAAACCAGGCTCCCACCGACTGCGCTACCCAATCAGCAGGCTAAACACGCTCAAAAATGTGGGAGCGGGCTTGCCCGCGAAAGCGCCAGGTCAGTCACTGAAGCTACTGACTGATGCCCCGCCATCACTGGCAAGCCAGCCCCCACAGTGGCTCGTCAGCGGTAAATACCATTCTTGCCGTGCCCGGCCATCGCCTGGTTGCCGCGCACGCTGATCATCAGCTTGATATCAATCCAGTCGACCCCCTGGGCCTTGAGCTTGGGTAGCTCGCGCTCCAGCACCGCCAGGGTCTGTGGATAAGGGTGGCCGATCATCACCGCCGAGCCCTGTTTGTGCGCCAGCTTGATCGCGGTTTGCAGTTGCGTGGTGATTGCTGCTTCGGTGCGTTCATCGTCGAGGAACACGTCTCGCGAGACATGCGCCAGGCCGATCTTCTGCGCTTCGGCGGCGGCGACGGTTTGTGCGCTGGTGCGGCTGTCGACGAAGAATTTGTTGCGCCGCTGCAGCTCGGCCATCAACCAGGCCATGGCGGCCGGCTGGGCGGTCATGCGGCTGCCCATGTGGTTGTTGATACCGGCGGTGTAGGGCACGGCCTTGAAGGCGGCGTCCAGGCGCTTGCCGAGTTCTTCGATGGGCAGCTCGGGGTGCCAGGCGAACGGGCCGGTGGCCGGGTCCATGGGCATGTGCAGGATCACGATCTTGCCAGCCTTGTGCGCTTCACGGGCGAATTCGGCAGCGTGGGGCGTGTCGGGCATGACCGCGGTGGTGACCGGCCCAGGCAGGGCCAGCACGCGACGATCCCGGGCCAGGTTTTGCCCGAGGTCGTCGATGATGAGGGTCAGGTAGGCTTTGTGGGGCTCGCTGGCGGGGGCCGCGTGAGCGACTCCCGCCAGGCTGCACAGCACAGCGAGGATCAGGGCAAAGCGCATATCAACGGCTGCGTGTGATGCTCAGGCCCTTGAGCAGGCTCAGCGCCTGGGCCAGCTGGTAATCGTCGTCCTGCGGCATCGGCTTGGCTTTGGTGCCGCTGCCGGTTGGCTGGTCGGCGCCGCCGTTGCCATTGCCCAGGTGACCTTGCAGGTCAGCCTCTTTGTAGTACTCGCTGTCGATCTCGTTGGTGATCTTGGCCTTGCGCACTTCGATGTCGGGCACGATGCCCTGGGCCTGGATCGAACGACCATTCGGCGTGTAGTACAGCGCGGTGGTGATTTTTAGCGCGCGGTCATTGTTCAGCGGCAGCACGGTTTGCACCGAGCCTTTGCCGAAGCTGGTGGTGCCCATCAGCACGCCGCGCTTCTGGTCCTGCAGGGCGCCGGCGACGATTTCCGATGCCGAGGCGCTGCCGCCGTTGATCAGCACGGCCAGTGGCACGTTTTCGCTGAGGTCGTTGCCGGTCGCCGAGAAGCGCAACTCGGAGTTGGCGATACGGCCCTTGGTGTAGACGATCAGGCCTTTGGTGATGAAATGGTCGACCACTTCCACCGCCGACTGCAGCACCCCGCCGGGGTTGTTGCGCAGGTCGAGCACGATACCGCTGAGTTTCTTGCCGTTGTCTTTGCGCAGCTTGGCCAGGGCCTTGGCCACTTCGTCGCCGGTCTTGACCTGGAACTGGGTGATACGGATGTAGCCGTAGCCCGACTCCAGCAACTGGCTCTTCACGCTCTTGACCACGATGGTGGCACGGGTCAGGGTCACGTCGAACGGATTGCCGCCGTCGCGCACCAGGGTCAGGGTGATTTTCTGGCCGATCTTGCCGCGCATCTTGTCGACGGCTTCGGTCATGGTCTGGCCGCGGGTTGGCTGGCCGTTGATCTTGACGATAAAGTCGCCAGCCTGGATGCCTGCCTTGGACGCCGGGGTGTCATCGATCGGCGAGACGACCTTGATATTGCCGTCTTCGGAGCCGACTTCAATGCCCAGGCCGCCGAATTCACCGCTGGTGCTTTCCTGCAGCTCGGCGAAATCTTCCGGGCCCAGGTAAGCGGAGTGCGGGTCGAGGTTGCTGAGCATGCCCTTGATGGCATTTTCCAGCAGGGTCTTGTCGTCTACGGGTTCGACATAAGCGGCCTTGATCCGGTCCATGACCTCGGCAAAGGTGCGCAATTCGTCCAGCGGCAACGGTGCCTTGGTGGTCGCGGCCGAGGCGGCGGGCGCCGCCGGGGCAGCCTGGTCGGCGAAAGCCAGGGGCGCGCCGATCACCAGGGCGATCGTCAGGGCCAGCGAAGTGAGGCGGGACAAATGCAGCATGTCGAACGAACTCCTAATGTAGATGCGACCCTTATCCTTGGGTTCTGCACCATTGTGCAGGGTCGCTCGGGCGGCCCTGCTGACGAATAGCGAAGTACAGCGCCGGGGTGTCCTGGCCACCACTGTTACCCACAGTGGAGATGGATTCACCGGCTTTTACAACATCACCTGCCGACTTGAGTAAAGTCTGATTGTGGCCGTAAAGGCTCAAATAGCCATTACCGTGGTCAAGAATCACCAGCAAACCGGCGCCCCGCAGCCAATCGGCGAACACCACGCGCCCACCGTGAACGGCATGCACCTGGCTGCCGGCGGAGGCGCTGATCATCACCCCATCCCACTTGGCGCGGGTGTCATCGCCACGGGTTTCACCGAAGCGTGCCAGTAATCGACCATCAACTGGCCATGGAAGTTTGCCGCGAGCTGAAGCAAAAGGCCCACCGAACGACTCGCCGGCGCTGGAAACCAGCGGCCCGGGCGCTGCATGTGCCGGTTTACGCGGCGCGGGAGCGTCCGAGGTGGCAGCCAGTTCGGCCTCACGCTGACGCTTTTTTTCGGCTTCCTGCTGGGCGATCAACGCCTTTTGCCGCGCTTCTTCGGCCTCGCGTGCCTGGCGCGCCAGGGTTTGCTCGATGGTCTTGAGGACTTTGGCCAGGTCGGCCTGGTCTTGCTCGCGGGCCTGCAGCTTGGCGTCACGGGCCTTCACGTCGTCATTGAGCTTGGCCAGGGCCAGCTGGCGTTCCTTGCGGACCTTGTCGAGTTCGTCGCGCTGGGTGTCGAGGGCGCTTTTCTGGTCCTGCAACTGCGACTGCTGGTTGGCGATCTCCTGTTCGACATTGACCAATTGGCGCAGGGTCTCGTTGAAGCTTTTCAACTGCTCCAGGCGGGCCTTGCTCAGGTAGTCGTAGTAGGTCAGGGTGCGCGCGAATTTTTCCGGATTCTGCTGGTTGAGCAGCAGCTTGAGGTATTCCTGGCGGCCGCTCTGATAGGCGGCGCGGGCCTGGATCGCGATCAGGCGTTGCTGTTCAACGCGTGCGCTCTGGAGTTTTTTTTTCTCAGCGTCGAGTCGCTCCAGTTCCGACTCGCTCTTCTTTAGTTCTTTTTGCAGCTCCTGGACCTGCTTCTCCAGCTTGCCCATCTCGGTTTCCGTGCCGCGCAGGTCTTTCTGTACCCCGGATTTTTCTTCCTGGAGCTTGCCGAGCAGCTTTTTCAGCTCGGTAATGTCCTGACGCGTAGCGTCCAACTGTTGTTGGGTTTGTGCGCGCTCATCGGCAAATGCCGGTTGGAGCAGGCAGACAAGAGCAAGGGTAATCAAGGCGCGAAGCATAGAGGCGGGCGACACCAGGGAAAGGGACGGCCTAGTATGCCCGCCAAGCGCCGCAAAAAAAACGCCCAATTCGGGCTGGAAGGCAAGATAGGTGCCGAGTGGCGCCGGTATGGCAAAACGACATCTTTGAAAACTCTGCAAAACCAATGTGGGAGCGGGCTTGCCCGCGATGGCGTTGGATCAGCCATATAAATGTCTGCTGATCTGCCGCTATCGCGGGCAAGCCC